>NZ_JBSFBL010000018.1:0-135649 GCF_053592935.1 Kribbella sp. NPDC002412 | reverse complement strand
CCGGTGGTCGCCGTACCCGCCGGCTGGACACCGCAGCCGGACGGCGAAGTGGACGCGCTGTTCGGGCGGGCGACCGAGGCGGAGCAGCGGTTCCTGCGGTTGCTGGTCGGCGGTGAGCTGCGGCAGGGCGCGCTGGATGGTGTGATGGCCGACGCGGTCGCGCGGGCGACCGGGATCCCGCTGGAGAAGATCCGGGCGGCGACCATGCTGCGGGGCGCGGCCGCTCCCGTGGCGGTCGCCGTACTGACCGAAGGAGAGGCGGGGCTCGCGCAGTTCGGGCTGGAGGTCGGGCGTGGGGTGCAGCCGATGCTGGCGCAGTCGGCGACGAGCGTCGCCGAAGCGCTTGCCAAGACGGGTACGCCGGCTGCGCTCGAGTGGAAGCTGGACGGGATCCGGATCCAGGTGCACCGCAACGGGACGACGGTGGTCGTCTACACCCGAACGCTCGACGACATCACGACGCGAGTGCCCGAGGTGGTGGACGCCGTGCTCGCACTGGAGGCCGAGCGGGTGGTCCTCGACGGGGAGTTGATCGCGCTCCGATCGGACGGGCGGCCGGAGCCGTTCCAGGTGACCGGCTCGCGGACGGCGACACGGGCGGCGACCGGGCCTGAGTCGGTGCCGCTGACGCCGTACTTCTTCGACATCCTGCATCAGGACGGGCAGGACCTGCTCGGGCTCGACGGCGCCGCGCGGCACGACTGGCTGCGCAAGCTGATCCCGGAGGAGCAACGCATTCCGCGGCTGGTGACCGACGACGCGGACGCGGGTCACGACTTCTTCGTGGACGCGGTGAAGCGTGGGCACGAGGGCGTGATGGTGAAGTCCCTGACGGTGCCGTACGAGGCCGGTCGGCGTGGGTCCGGCTGGGTGAAGGTGAAACAGACGCACACGCTCGACCTGCTCGTGCTCGCGGCGGAGTGGGGTCATGGTCGTCGTACCGGCTGGCTGTCGAACCTGCATCTGGGCGCCCGGGACTCGGAGACCGGCGAGTTCGTGATGCTCGGCAAGACGTTCAAGGGGCTGACGGACGAGCTGCTGCGCTGGCAGACCGAGCGCTTCCAGGAGCTGGAGGTGCGGCGCGACGACTACACCGTCTATCTCCGTCCGCAGATCGTCGTGGAGATCGCGTTCGACGGCGTCCAGACCTCCCCGCGGTATCCGGCCGGGATGGCATTGCGGTTCGCGCGCGTGCTGCGCTACCGCGACGACAAGACGCCGGATGAGGTCGATACAGTGCAAACCGTGCGAGCAATTCACGAGGGCGGTGCCGATGAGTGAGCCGGCGGAGGATCCGGACGTCGTCACGCGGCGGATCGCACGTGAGTCACTGGACCAGGACGATCCCACCGGCTGGTTCGAGCGGCTGTACTCGGCCGCGTCGGAGGGCGCTGCGGTGGTGCCGTGGGATCGCGGGATGGCGCATCCGCAGCTGACGGAGTGGGCCGAGGAGTCGCAGCCGTCCGGTGCCGGGAAGTCGGCGCTGGTCGTCGGCGCCGGGACCGGGTGGGACGCGGAGCTGGTCTCCGACCTCGGGTACGACACGACCGCCTTCGACATCTCGCCCAGTGCGGTCGAGACCGCGCAGGGCAATCACCCGGACACGGCCGTCCACTACGTCACCGCGGATCTGCTCGCGCCGCCGCCCGAGTGGCACCGCGCCTTCGACCTGGTGGTCGAGATCTACACCGTGCAGGCATTGCCGATCGAGCTCCAGGCGGCCGCGATCAAGCAGGTCGGCGAGCAGGTGGCGCCCGGCGGGACCCTGCTGGTCATCGCGGCCGCCCGTGCCGACGACCAGCCCGACGAGGAGATCGAGGGCCCACCCTGGCCCCTCACCCGAGCGACGATCGAGTCCTTCGCGACCCCTGATCTGCACCTCATCCAGCTCAGCCAGTCCCCCAGCCCTACGGACCCGACGATCCTGCGCTGGCGGGCCGAGTACCTCCGCGACTAGACAATCCGTTCGACACTTCCACCCTCATCCCAGCAGACTGGCGGTTTTGGGACGAGGAGCTGCATGAGTTCGCCTTGGGGTCGGGTCGAGCGACTGGATGCTGATCGGGTCGCCGATCAGGTGGCTGCGGAGACCGGCATCCGGCTTGTCGTCGAGGGCCTGTGCGCCGGCGGTGAGGTCGGCGCCGCGTTCGTACGCTGGCCGGACGGGCGGCGGGCGGTGCTGAAGTGGCGGCCGGGCACGCGGCTCGAGGACCTGCAGGCCGGGCCGATTGCGGTGTCCGAGGCCGTTCGGGCTGCGGGTGCTCCGGTCCCGGAGACTCAGTTGGCGGTGCAGCTGGGGACTGCGATCGCCACCGTGCAGGAACTGTTGCCCGGAGCACCGATCGCGCAGCTCGACGAGGCCGGGCTGGAGCAGGCGCTCGCGTTCAACGACCTCCAGGCTGGGCTGCTCGTGGCCCGCCCGGACGTCCCGCCGCTGGAGTTGTTCCTGCGCAGCGACGGACCGGGGTTTTGCCTGCACGGTCCGCTTCGCGCGCATAGCCGCCGTACCGCTCTGCTCGACGACTGGATCACTGCGGTGGGTGCTGAGCACCCGGGGCCGATGCGCGGTGATGACGCGGTGCATGTCGACTACCACCCCGGCAATCTGCTGGCCGTCGACGGGAAGATCACCGGGATCATCGACTGGGACGGCGCCGGTCGCGGCGATCGTCGGCTGGACCTGGTCACGCTCCGGTTCGGCATCCACTCCGATGCCCCGGATCCCGCGGTCGTCGCGCGGCTGGACGCCGTACTGGACACCTTCGGGGACGACGTGCTGCGGCCGCTGTGGGCGCACATGAGTCTGCGCATGGTCGACTGGGCGATCCGGCACTTCACCCCGGCCGCCGTGGACCACTGGCTGGAGCTTGCGGCGTCTCGAACAGAGTAGAACATATGTTCGAGAATCGTGTAGAGTGTGGTCATGGCGGGGCACGGTGAGGTTGGGCCGACGGCGCTGCGGATGATGCTCGGAACACATCTGCGGCGCCTGCGGGAGCGAGCGGGGGTGAGCCGGTCGGATGCCGGGTGGGCGATCCGGTCGTCGGAGTCGAAGATCAGCCGGCTGGAGCTCGGCCGGGTCGGGTTCAAGCAGCGCGACGTGGAGGACCTGCTCACCCTGTACGGCGTGACCGAGCCGCGGGAGCGGGATCGGCTGCTGCAACTGGCCCGCGAGGCGAACAACCGCGGCTGGTGGCATCGGTACGGCGACGTGACGCCGGACTGGTTCGACGCGTACCTCGGGCTCGAGGCGGCGGCCGAGCTGATCCGGACGTACGAGATCCAGTTCGTGCCGGGGCTGCTGCAGACCGCTGACTACGCGCGTGCGGTCGCGCGGCTGACGCCGGAAGGTGCCCGCTCCGAGGAGGAGGTGGAACGCGTCGTCGATCTCCGCACCCGGCGGCAACGGGTGCTCGATCGTGAACCACCGCTGAAGCTCTGGGCCGTCATCGAGGAGGCCGTCCTGCTCCGCCCGATCGGCGGCCGGCAGGTGCTCCGCGACCAGCTCGACTCGCTCCGGGCAGCCGTCGAGCGCCCGAACATCACCGTCCAGATCATCCCGATCGACACCCCCGGCCACCCCGCCGGCGGCGGCGCCTTCACCCTCCTCCGCTTCCCCCAGCGCGACCTTCCCGACGTCGTCTACCTCGAGCACCTCACCAGCGCTCTCTACCTCGACAAACGCGAAGACGTCGACACCTACACCCAAACCCTCAACCTGCTGGCCTCCACCAGTCCCCCACCCCAGCAAACCGCCGACCACCTCACCACAATCCTCAACCGCCTCCCGGCCTGACTCACAGGCGATGGTCGTGGCGTGCCACGCGACCCGCCGCCTGGTGGTGACCGGTGCGCTCGACCCCCTGCAGGTCAGCTCTCGTCAGGCTGGTTGCGGGACTCGGACTTGAGGTGCTCGACTCGACCTTGGTCCTCCGGGGCGTCCAAGAGGTTGTCGGCGGGGGCTCGGTTCGCCGCGTACTCGGACAGGGCGATGTCGGGGTGGTGGTGGTCGAACGCGGGGCTTTCGGAGCGGATTCTGGGGAGCTGGTCGAAGTTGTGGCGTGGGGGTGGGCAGCTAGTGGCCCACTCCAGGGATCGGCCCCAGCCCCACGGGTCGTCGACGTTGACGCGAGGCGAGCGGCGGGACTTCCACACGTTGTAGAGGAAGGGCAGGGTCGAGGCGCCGAGGATGAAGGCGCCGACGCTGGAGACCTGGTGCAAGACCGTGAAGCCTTCGTTCTCGCCGTACGTCGCGTAGCGCCGCGGCATGCCCTCGACGCCCAGCCAGTGCTGGACGAGGAATGTGGTGTGGAAGCCGATGAACAGCAGCCAGAAGTGCAGCTTCCCCAGGCGCTCGTCGAGCATCCGGCCGGTCATCTTCGGCCACCAGAAGTAGAACCCGGCGAACATCGCGAACACCACGGTCCCGAACACCACGTAGTGGAAGTGCGCGACCACGAAGTACGAGTCGTTCAACTGGTAGTCCAGGGCCGGCGAGGCCAGGATGATGCCGGTCAGACCGCCGAACAGGAATGTCACCAGGAATCCGACGGACCACAGCATCGGCGTGTCCAGCGACACCGACCCGCCCCACATCGTGCCGATCCAGTTGAAGAACTTCACGCCGGTGGGCACCGCGATCAGGAACGTCATGAACGAGAAGAACGGCAGGCTCACTCCCCCGGTGGTGAACATGTGGTGCGCCCACACCGCGATCGACAGCACGCCGATGCCCAGGGTCGCGGCGACGAGGCCGTAGTACCCGAAGATCGGTTTGCGGCTGAAGACCGGCAGGATCTCGGTGATGATGCCGAAGAACGGCAGCGCGATGATGTAGACCTCGGGATGCCCGAAGAACCAGAACAGGTGCTGCCACAGCAGGGCGCCGCCGTTCGCCGCGGTGTAGACCTGCGCGCCGAGCAACCGGTCCGCCTCGAGCATCAGCAGCGCGGCGGCGAGGATCGGGAACGCGATCAGGACCAGGATCGACGTGATCAGGATGTTCCAGCAGAAGATCGGCATCCGGAACATCGTCATCCCGGGCGCGCGCATGGTGATGATCGTGGTGACGAAGTTGACGCCACCGAGGATGGTGCCCAGACCGGCCATCCACAGCCCCATCACCCACAGGTCGCCGCCGACCCCCGGTGAGCGTTCGGACGTCGAGAGTGGTGCGTACGCCGTCCACCCGAAGTCGGCCGCGCCTTCCGGGGTGAGGAACGCGCCCATCGTGATCAGCCCGCCGAACAGGAACAGCCAGTAGCTGAACATGTTCAGCCGCGGGAACGCGACGTCGGGGGCGCCGATCTGGACCGGCATGATCACGTTCGCGAAGCCGACGAACAGCGGGGTCGCGAACAGCAGCAGCATGATCGTGCCGTGCATGGTGAAGAGCTGGTTGTAGACCTCCTCGTTCACCATCTGCAGGCCGGGTTCGGCGAGTTCGGCGCGGATGATCAGCGCCATCACGCCGGCGACCAGGAAGAACGCGAACGACGTGACCAGGTACAGCTGGCCGATGACCTTGTGGTCGGTCGTCGACAGCAGCTTGCCGATCACCTGCCCCAGCGGCCGCCGCGCCGTGGTCTCGGCGATCGGCGGGCCGGTGCGTTCGGTGATCCCGGTGCGTTCGCTGACGCTCGCCATGCGACCTCCCGTGCCCCCACTCCGCGCCCGGAGTACCCACACTTCCTTCGATTAGACACCCGTCCGGGGCAGGACAACAGACGTCACTCCCCGTGACGACCGGATACGCAGCTGCTCAGCCCACCGCTTCGAGCAGGGTCTTGGTGAAGGACGCGAGGTCGTCCGGCTTGCGGCTGGTGATCAGGTTGCCGTCGGTCACGACCGTCTCGTCGACCCATTCGGCGCCCGCGTTGCGGAGGTCGGTCTGCAGGCTCGGCCACGACGTCAGGGTCTTCCCGCGGACGACGTCGGCCTCCACCAGGGTCCACGGCGCGTGACAGATCGCCGCCACCGGCTTGCCCGACTCGACGAACGACTTCACGAAGGCGACCGCTCCGGAGTCCATCCGCAGCGCGTCCGGATTCGCCACCCCACCGGGCAGCACCAGCGCCGCGAAGTCGTCCACCGACGCGTCACCGACGACCTGGTCGACCGGCTGCGTCTCCGCCGCGCTCAGGTGGTTGAACGTCTGCACGTCACCACTCTCCGGGCTCAGCAGCACCGGCTGGTGACCGGCGTCGGCCACCGCCTTCCACGGCTCGGTCAGCTCGACCCGCTCGATCCCTTCCTTGGCAACGAGAAACGCGATCTTCTTGCTGTCTGCCATCGGGTTCCACTCCTCTCGAGGTCCCCCGCCGGGTACCCGAGGTCCCCACCACCCACACCTCCGCTCAGCGGGGTGGGCCGGCTTTCACCACGGCCTGTACATCGGCCAGCCGCAGGTCGGGGTCGAAGTCGGTCAGGCACCAGGTGGCGCCGGCGGCGTCGTACGGGCGTGGGTCGGTGGACGGGGACAGGGCGATGACAAGGTCGAACGCGTCGAGGGAACCGCGTTCGGCGGTGACTGCTTCGACAGCTGAGGCGACCTGGTCCGGTGACGTCAGGTTGACCGGGAAGTAGCCGTCGTACCGGGCTGCTCGGCGGATCGGCTTCGGCTTGCCGGGGAAGCCCGCGCACCAGATCGGGATCCGCCCCGCCACCGGCCGCGGCTCGAAGCGGACCGAGTCGACGAGGTAGTGCTTGCCGCGATGTACGACGGTCTCGTCCGACCACCCGGCAGTCAGTATCTGCAGGCACTCGTCCAGCTGCTCGGCACGGACCCGGTCGTCGAGCTCCTCACCGGACCGCGAGAACTCGCCCGCGAACCGGTCGCTGCCCAGCCCGACACCGAGCGTCAGCCGCCCGTTGCTCAGCACGTCCAACGTCGTCGTCTCGCGCAACAGCTTCACCGGCCGCCGTCGCGGGACCGGTGTGACCATCGGCCCGAACCACAGCCGCTCGGTCGCCACAGCAACCGCGGTCAGCGTGATCCACGGGTCCGCCACCGCGGCCACCGGCGGCTGCCACCACAGCTGGTCCCAGACGAAGAACCCCTCCCACCCCGCTTCCTCGGCCGACGCCGCCAACCGCGCGACCGCCCGCGGATCGGCCAGCTCGTCGAACAACGGAACCCATACCGCGTGCCGCATCATCGCTCCCCTGTGTGCTGTACGACCTCATCCACGAACGTGTCCCACAACGGCTCGGGTACCCCATGCCCAGCGCCCTTCAACACCACCAGCGACGAGCCGGGTACGGCGTCCCGCACAGCCTCCCCATGCGCCAACGGAAGCAGCGGATCCAGCTCACCGTGGATCACCAGCACCGGCATCGCGAGGTCACCGAAACCGCCGTGCACCGGCCCGTCGAAGTCCATCGCGTACGGGTTCGTGAGCGACGCCTCGAAATCACGAGCCCGCTCGCGGTCCCGCCGTACCAGGTCGCGCATCGACTCGAGGTCGGCGAGCGGACCCATCTCGGCAACGGCCATCCGCGCGACGTACTCCTCCACCGCAGCGAAGTCCGGTCGGCTGAATCGAGGCATGTCCGCCGAAGGCGGCGGCAGGTCGTCGGCGCCCGTCGTCGTCGACACGAAGGTCACCGACGCCACCCACGCAGGATGGTCGACACCGAGCACCAGCCCGACGCCACCCGACATCGACACGGCGACGACGTGCGCCTGTTCGATGCCCAGGGCATCCATCAGCCCGACCGCATCGGCCGCCAGGTCCCGCATCGAGTACCCGGGCTTGCCCACCGGGTACGACGTCGATCGCCCGGTGTCCCGTTGGTCGTACCGGACGACGTACCGTCCCCGCCCGGCCAACGCGAGACACAGCTCCTCCGGCCACCACAGCATCGAGGCCGAGGCGCCGTGGATCAGCAGCACCGCCGGATCGGCAGGATCGCCGAACGTTTCCGCGCACAGCTCCACACCGTTCACCGCATACAGCTTCTCCATACCGGAGACGCTAAAGGTCCAGGACCATCACGAAAAGCGATTGCTGCCGATCAAGACGATCGGGAAATGAGATGGCCGGCCTGCCGAGGCACGCCGGCCATCGCGAACCTCAGCTGACCGTCAGCACCTTGGACGCCGTCTGCGTCCCCTGGTGGTCGGCGTCAGCCAGCCACACCACGCGGTACGTGTAAGTGCCACGCGCCGTCGGCTTGATGCTGAACGCGTACTTGCCGTTAGTCGCCAGCTTGCCCGTGGTCACTGCGACCCAGCTCGTCCCGGACCGCCGCTGCAGGTACACGGTCATCCCGGCGTGCGGCGGGTTCAGGTACCCGTACAGCGCCGCCGCCTGGCCAAGCGTCACCGCACCCGGCACCAGGTACGCCGACATCGCCGGCTGCACCTGGACGAGCAGCGCCGCGCTCCGCGTCCCCAGCAGCCCGGTCGATCCGTTGTAGCCCCACATGTAGTACGTCGACACCGACGGCTTCTGCGCCGTACTCACAACGCCGTTCGCGTCCGACGTGAAGGTCCCGGCCACCGCCCACTTGGTCGCGGTCTTCGCCTTCGAGTACAGGACGACCGGTACGCCGGCCAGCTTGGCGCCGTCGTTGATCCGCGTCACCGTAGTACTCACCGTGGACGTGCGGGTGTACATGATCGAGGCCGCGCCGGCGGTGATCGTGGCCTTGGTCCCGATCAGCCGCGTGTCGACGCCCGGGCCGATCTTGCCGGTGCTGTCCTTCACGAACACCCGGTACGCATAGCTCGCCGAGTTCGGCAGACCCGTTACGGTGAATGAACTCGCCGCGCCGTTGTAGACCGCCGCGCCCGACGTCGGCAGCGCCGGCGGAGTGTTGCCCGAGGCGGCACGAACGATGATCTGGCCGAGCGTGGTGTCGGCCGGCTTGGTCCACCGCAGCGTCGCGGCGCCCACGCCACCGGTGACGCTGAAGCTGGTCACCGGTGGTGGCGGAGCCGTCAGGTCGACCCAGTTCTTGTCGATGTTGACGGTCACCCCGCCGTTGGTCTCGCTGACGTTGCCCTGGTACTGGTGCACCTTCTGGTGGTTGGGCCAGTACGTCGCCGGGACGAACCGGCTGGTCCCGACCGGCTCCGAGCCCCAGTGCGCGAACCACAGGTTGTCCGGCTTCGTGTACGCCGTACTCGTGTACGCGCTGACCAGGTCCACGCCGCCCGAGCCGGCTGCGACGTACGCACCGCCGACGTACCCGCGGGCGTTGAGCTCCTGGGTCCAGCCGCTCAGGTAGGACAGCACCGAGGCCTTGCACGCCGCTGTGGACGCGTAGCCTTCGATATCGCTGTAGATGGCGCTGCGCTGCGCGAAGCCGAGCGCCTGAGCGGACGCTACCGCGTTGGCGGCGGCTGCCTTGCCCTGGGCCAGCGCGGTCGCTGGGACGGTCGACATCTTGCTGCTGAAGTTCGTGCACGGCGCCTGCATACCGACGTCGATCAGCAGGAACTGCCAGCCCTTGGCGGCGTTCGTGGAGACCCAGTTCGCGGTCAGATTCGGCTGCTGGCAGGCGCGCAGACCACCGCTGATGTAGATGCCGACCATCTTGTATGCCGGCAGCCAGGCATCCATGGTGGCCTGGCTCGGCGCCGCGCAGGTGTCGAAGGCGTTCCCCTTGTAGGTGCCCGAAGCAACAACGGATTGAGCGACCGCGGCCGGCTGCTGAACAGCCTGGGCGGACTTGCTCTTGGTCACGACCCGCCCGGTGGCCAGTACGTCGTTCGCCGCCTGCTCGTCACCAGGTGCGTAGTAGGCGGTCGCCAGCACGCCGGCATCCTTGACCACCCGGCGCTCCAGACCCGGCGTGGACGGCTCGGCGGTGGTCAGCGGCTCGAGCACGATCCCCTCGCTGCGGCCGACCACATGGGCCGGGCAGTCGGCCTGGGCGGTGCTGCGGCCGAGGTACACGGCCGGGCGGTCGAACCGGACGCAGGTCGTCGGGTTGGCGGCCACGTCGACAACCGGCCAGCTCGCCGGAACCTTCACCTCGTAACCGCGGTACGACACGGTCTTCGTTTCATCGGCGGCTGCTGGGCGAGTGATGGTCACCACCGCAGCTCCACCTGCAACCAGGGCGACGGCAAGCGCCACCACCCCGGGTTTCTTCAGCCTCACTGAAGCTCCTCACTTTCGGCCTCGGCCGGTCCCGAAAGCGCACAGAGCCCCCCAGTCCCAACCCCGGATCCCCAAGTCAAGGCGAGTGCGACCGGCTCTGTCGAAGAGCCTGCGGCACTCGCCTCGATGCACAGATGCTATCGACGCAGCTCAGCGGCGCGATCCGGGGTTTTGGACTGCGCGATCCATAACGTGTTACGGTGGGCGCATGCCGAGGCCGAGGACGTTCGACGAGGATCGCGCCGTCGATGCCGCGATGAAGGCGTTCTGGACGTTCGGCTACGAAGGCACGTCGACGCAGGACCTCTGCGAGGCCACCGGGCTGGGCCGGAGCAGCATCTACAACACGTTCAGCAGCAAGCGCGAGCTGTTCGACCGGGCCCTGCGCCGCTACATGGCGACCCGGAACGCGGCCCAGGTCGAGCTGATCCAGCGCACCGACCTGCCGATCCGCGAACGCGTCCGGAAGCTCCTGTGGGACGCGGTCGAACCGGCCGCGACTGATCCGCTCGGCTGCTTCGTGGTCAACACCCTGGTCGAGCTCGCACCCCACGAGCCCGAGATCGCCGAGCTGCTCGAGCGCGACCACCTCCTCAGGGTCGAGGCCCTCACCACAGCGTTCAGCACCGCCCAGTCCGCCGGAGAGATCGATGCCGGCCACGATCCGGCCGCGCTCGCCAGCTACGTCTTCGTCGTACTGAGCGGCCTCCGCGTCTCGGCCCGAGCCGGAGCGACGCCGGCCGCTCAAGAGGCCGTCGTGACGGCGGCCCTGCGAACCCTCTGACCTGATCCCACCGACCTCAGTGCTGCACGTCCGCGTTTTGCACTGATCGATCCATTATGAGAGGAACCCGATGCCGCTCGCTGTCTATGTCCTCGGCCTGGCGATCTTCGCCCAGGGGACGTCCGAGCTCATGCTCGCCGGCCTGCTGCCCGAGATCGCGGCCGACCTGGACGTTTCGATCCCGGCCGCGGGTCTGCTGATCTCCGCGTTCGCGGTCGGCATGCTGGTCGGCGCACCGATCCTTGCCGTGGTGACCCTGCGCTGGTCCCGTCGCGCCACCATGCTGGTCTTCCTGATTGTCTTCGCCGTGGCTCACGTCGCGGGCGCGCTCACACCCGGGTACGGCGTACTCCTCGCCACCCGGGTCGTGGCGGCGTTCGTGTACGCCGGGTTCTGGGCGGTCGCCGCGGTCACCGCCATCGGGTTGGCCGGTCCGGACGCGCGGGCCAGAGCGATCAGCGTCGTGGCCGGCGGTCTCACCATCGCCGGCATCGTCGGCCTCCCGGCCGGCACTGTCATCGGTCAGCACCTCGGCTGGCAGGCCGCGTTCTGGGCGGTCGCAGGATTGTCGACCATCGCGATGGCCGGTGTCATCGCGACCATCCCGGGCGGCCGATCGGGCAGGACGCCGGAACTCCGCCAGGAACTGCGCGCGATGACGAACCCGGCCCTGTGGCTCGCGTACGCCACCACCGCGCTGTCGACCGCCGCGATCCTGGTCGTCTTCGCCTATCTCGCTCCCCTGGTGACCGTCACGACCGGCCTGTCCGCGGGCTGGGTCCCGATCGTCCTGGCCCTGTACGGCGTGGGTGCACTGTACGGCATCACGATCGGCGGCCGAACCGCGGATGCCCGTCCCTTCGCCACCCTGCGCGTCGGCCTCATCGGGGTGATCGCCGCGTGCGTCGTGCTGGCGCTGTGGACCGGGACGGCTTGGGTCGCCGTAGCGGCCGTCGCCGCGCTCGGTGGCTTCGGGTTCGCCAACAATCCGGCGGTGAACGCGCGGGTGTTCGCTTTGGCCGAGTCGGCGCCGACCCTGGCGGCCGCCATCAACGTCTCGGCGTTCAACGTCGGTATCACGGTCGGGCCGTGGCTCGGCGGGCTCGCGATCGACGCCGGCGCCGGCTACGGAGCGATGGGGTGGATCGGCGCGGCCCTCGGAGTGCTTGCCTTGGGCACCGTCCTGGTAGCGAGCCGGAGCAGGACCCGGACCGTGAGCTTCAGCGGGTGTAGCGGAGCGCGACCTCGATCGCGGGTCGGTACGACGCCCAGTCGGCCGAGCCTCTGAGCGCGAGGTCGGTGGCGATGCGGTAGATGAGCGCGCGGACGAGCATCTGACCCCACTCCGGCAGGTGTGCCCATCGAGCGGCCAGCGCGGGCTGGGCGCCGTACCAGCAGAGGGCGTCGGCCACCGCAACGGCCGCGGCCCACGCCGGCGGACGCCAGTACACCGGCCAGTCGATGATCGCGGGCGGCAACCCGTCCGCGAACATCACGTTCCCGAGCAGATCCCCGTGCACGACCTGCGCGGCCGACTCCACTGGACGCCGCGCGTCGAGCAGCTTGCCCAGGAGCTCGTGGCTACCGTCGACCCGCAACTCCTCCCAGGCGACCCGATCGCCGTACGTCCACGGATCGTCCCGGGCATCCAGGAACTCGGGCCGCGGTAGCTCCGCCACCGCTTGATGAAACGCCGCACCAGCCACAAGTACGTCGTCCGGCCGCCGCGCATCGGTCGCCCCGGCCAGCAGCTCGCTAGCTTCCCACCCGTCGACGACCCACGCGCCGCCCTGGGACCACACAGGCTTGGCCACCCGAAACGCTGCAGCCTCAGGAAGCCCAGTCAGCACCGACGCCCGCCACTCCGCCTCCGGCACGAAGCGCGCCGGCTTCAGCACCACCTCACCGACCCGCCATGTCTCCCCCTGCCCACCCGGCAGCAAGACAGCAGCACCCGTCAGCCCGAAGGCATCCAACACAGCGCCCGGCGGAGGTTCCACTCGCCCGATGCTAGGGCGGACCCCGATTCCAGCGCCCGCGATTTTCAGCGGGCCCGCGAGCCGTCCGCGGACTTCGCGCTCACGATCGACTCGACCGGGCCGAACTTCGGGTTCGAGGACCTGGTGCAGACGATTGCGGACTCCCGGTCGCTGATCAGCTTCTTCGGCGAGCGCACCCGGGAGGCGGGGCCCTCTCCCCGAAGCCTGCTGCGGCTCCGGATCCAGGACCCACACCCGTCTACCGGCGGACTGTGGCTACCCAAGGTCCTGCGGGACTAGCTCCGGGTCTGCTTCTTCGTCGCAGGGTCCTTCGCGGTGTCGTCGGCGAGCTTCTGCATGCGGTTGCAGAACTCGTCGGCGTTGATGCGAGCGGCGGCGAGCTCGGCGAAGATGCTGCGGGACGGCTTGTCCATCGTCGAGTACCAGGCGGCGAAGTACGTCGACCAGTTGTTGGTGCCACCGGACTTCAGCAGCGCGTCGGACGACGCCGCGCCCGGGCTCAGCTTGATGCCCTCGGTCGCGCCCTTCACGATGGTCGGCGACCCGGTCAGCTCGGTGAACTTGCCGGCCGCCTCCTTCGACAGCATGATCCGCAGGTACTCCAGGCCGCCGGCCTTGTTCTTCGCCTTGGACGGCACGATGAAGTTCTCACCGGCGGCGATCCGCGCGCAGTCGACCGGAAGCTTGGCGCCGTCGAGCAGCGGCGTGTAGGCCGCCGTCGTCTCGAAGTCCTTCGGGGCCACGGTCTTCTGCTCGTTCTCCAGCCACGAACCCGACGGGATGAACGCCGCCTTGCCCTGGTTCCAGGCGGTCTGGGACTGGATGTGGTCCAGGCCCTCGGTGCCCTGCATGATGTAGCCCTTGCCCTTGAGCTCCAGCAGAGCCTCGGCCGCCATCTTGATCGACGCGTGCTTCCACGCGTTCGGCTCGAGGCCGTCGATCGCCTTGATGACATCGTGGCCGCCGTGCTTCACGGCCATGTCCATCACGACGCCGCCGATGTAGTTGCCGTGCTTGCCCTGGTGCGCGATCGGCGCGATGCCGGCCTTCTTGATCTCCTCGCACAGCGTCAGGAACTCGGCCCAGGTCTTCGCCGGCGTCCAGCCGTGCTTGGCGAACAACGGCTTGTTGTACCAGATGGCGTAGACGGTCAGCACGTACTCGAGCACGAGCGGCTTGCCGTCCAGCATGGCCGCTTCGAGCGCGATCGGCTCGAGGTTGTCGCGGACCTTCTTGTTCGCGTCGTCGATCGACGGCGCGTCGAACAGCTCGGTCAGGTCGGCCAGCTGGCCGCTGCTCGCGAGCGTCGACATCGGCAGCAGCGAGGCGCCGGAGTTGTCGATCACGTCCGGCGGGTTGCCGCCGTTGAACCGCGGCTGCAGCTGCGGGGTGATGTCGGTGATCCCGGCGTGCTTGATGGTGGTCTCGGAGAACTTCTTCTTGTACAGGTCCTCGTGCGCCTTGGCGTAGTCGTCGCCGTACCCGCCCTTGAAGATCACCACGTCCAGCGGGTCGGAGCCCTTCACGCCGAACGGGTTGTCGGCCGTCTTCTCCGCGCCACCGCCGCCGGAGCCGCCGGAGTCACTGCCACCGCTGGCACAGGCCGAAAGCAGCGTTCCGCCCCCAGTGGCCAGCAGCGTGCCGACCGCCGCGCGCTGCAGGAAAAGCCGGCGCGACAGGTTGTCACGAGTGGTCATCGATCCGCCCTTCGAGGAAACATCCCTTGACCGATGGCGGAAATATTCCGTCATTCCCGGCCCTGTTTGGGAAGAATTTTTCCTACCTCTCCCCTGCTGTCAAGGCTGTTCGACGGAAACTTGCGCCTTTGTTGCTTTGGCAGCCATCAGGCGCGCGTTGGCGGCGACACCGAGCAGCAAGGGCAGCAGACCGGTGAACGTCCAGACCAGTCCGACGCCTGCGGCGAACCAGCCGACGACCGCGGGACCGATCAGGATTCCGGCGTACGTGAAGGTGGTCAGCCGGGACACCGCGGTCGCCGCCTCGGCGCCACCGGTCCGCCCGACCGCGCTGAAGATCAACGGCAACAGGACCGATCCGCCGAGTCCGACCAGGGCGAATCCGGCGATCGCGGCCGGCCACAGCGGTACGGCGACCACCACGGTCAGCCCGATCACGGCCACCAGCGCGGCCACG
Source organism: Kribbella sp. NPDC002412 (assembly GCF_053592935.1). Classification (NCBI taxonomy): domain Bacteria; kingdom Bacillati; phylum Actinomycetota; class Actinomycetes; order Propionibacteriales; family Kribbellaceae; genus Kribbella; species Kribbella sp. NPDC002412. The sequence continues at coordinate 120,599 of NZ_JBSFBL010000018.1, read as the reverse complement.
CGGAACAGGGCATCGGCGCCGTACCGCTCGGTCAGGCGGTCGCCGATCAGCCGGCCCGCGGTCTGGCAGGCGGTGAACGCGGTGAAGGCGAGTCCTGCCGTAGCCAGGGTGGCGCCGCGGGACTCGTGCAGGAGTACGCCGCTCCAGCTGATCACGGCCGCCTCGCCGATCATCACCACGAAGCCCATCGCTCCGAAGACCAGCACCGGCCGGGTCCAACCGCCCGCCGAACGTTGCTTGCTCGGCGCTTGGTCAACCTCTGGCGGAAGGAGTCCCGGGGTGGCGACCTGGCCTGCGACGAGCAGGACGGCGCCAACGACGACAAACTGCGTGCCGATGCCAACACCGGCGCGGGTCACCCCAGCGCTGACGAGCGACGCGAGTACGGCGCTGACACTCCACGCGGCGTGGCAGCCGCTCATGATCGGGCGACCGCGCAGCCGCTCGACCGCGACGGCGTGCGCGTTCATCGCCACGTCGACCGCACCGTGCACGAGACCCATCAGCGCGACGGCGATGCCCAGTTGGACGGTTGAGCGCGCTTGACCCACGGCGGCCAGCAAGACGGGGAGCAGCGCGAGGGCGACGCGGATGAGTCGCCGGGTCCCGACCCGCGCGGCCATGCTTCCGACGAACTGCATCGAGACCAGCGCTGCCGCGCCGAACAGCGTGAGGACGACGCCCAGCTCGCTCTCGCTCAGCTGGTGCCCGACCTTGATCGACGGGATCCGGGCGAGGTAGCTCGACACCAGGCACCCGTTGACGAAGAACACCGCGGTGATCGCCCACCGCGCTCGACCGACGTTCATGACAGCCTCCTGACTCGACGCTTCTTGTCGGCGACGTCGGAGTCGGGTGCCGGATGTTGCCAATTCGGCGCGGCGGGTCCCTGGGCTGTCGGTGGCGGGTCCTAACATTCGGCGGGTGACTGATGTGGAGTTGTTCGGGGACCTGGACACGGCGGCGCTGCCGGAGCGGCAGCAGCGGATGCTGGTGGTGATCCGCGACTGGGTGGTCAGGTACGGCTACGCCCCCAGCAGCCGGCAGATCGGCGACGCCGTCGGGCTGAGGTCGTCCTCGTCGGTGTCAAAGCATCTGGCCAGCCTCGAGGACAAGGGTTTCCTGCGCCGGAGCCCGTCGGTCTCCCGGCCGATCGACGTGCGGATGTTCCTGCAGGAGACCGCGACGCGGGAGTCCGGCGAGCACTCGGTGCCAGTGCCCGTGGTCGGCGACATCGCGGCCGGTACGCCGATCGCCGCGATCGAGCACGTGGACGACGTGATGCAGCTGCCGCGGGAGCTGACCGGGCGCGGCAACGTGTTCGGCCTGCGGGTCCGCGGCGAGTCGATGATCGACGCGGCCATCTGCGACGGCGACATCGTCGTGGTCCGGCAGCAGGCCGAGGCGCACTCCGGCCAGATCGTCGCCGCGATGATCGACGAGGAGGCGACCGTCAAGGTCTACCGGCGCCGCAACGGCCACGTGTTCCTCGAACCGCGGAACCCGGCCTACGAGGTGATCGACGGCGACAACGCGGTCATCCTCGGCATCGTCGTCTCGGTGCTGCGCAGCGTCTGAGGCTCCCCGCCGTGCGCAAGGCTGTGATCGTCGGCGCCGGGATCGGTGGGTTGGCGGCGGCGATTGCCTCCGGCCGGTTAAGCGTCCCGCTCCGAAACAGCGCCGCCCGGCTGCTCCCCCAGTCGGTCTTCCTTCGATCCGTCCGCCCGATGCTCGATTGGCCGCTTCACCCCGAACAGGACCGAGACGCCCGGCAGGGTCGACAGCAGCCAGGCCAGAGCGGCTGACACCACGAAGGCCGCGGGCAGCAGTACGGCGTATTTGGCCCAGATCCCCGTGTTCCATTCCACGACGAAGTACGCGATCAGCAAGATGATCGGCTGGTGCACGAGGAAGAACGGCATCGCGGCACGAGCCAGCGGCGTCGGGAGCGGGCGCTGGAACCTGCGGAGTCGCATGCCACCACCTAGCACGCCGACCAGCCAGCCCCAGACCGCCAGCGTGATCAACGGCGAGTACCAGAGGTACGGCCACGAGTAGCCGGGGTCGTCCCACCAGCCCTCGAGGAAGTCGATGATCCCGGTGGCCACCCCGGTGACGAAGGCGACGATCCCGAGCACGATGCCGGGTACGGCGTCCCGCCGTACGGCGGCGATCAGCCGGCTGTCGGAGAACACCAGCGCGCCGACGACGAAGAAGTCGAAGAAGAACACGAACTCGCCCCAGCCGTGGTCGGGCCCGGGCGCGGCCAGCAGCAGAAGGTGGACTGGGATCAGCGGGACGGCCAGCAGCAGGATCGACCCGCGCCGGGTGCAGCGCGCAGCGATCCAGTCCACCAGGCGCCGGCCGTGCGGGCCGCGCAGCCACAGGAAGATGGGCAGACCGAGCAGCGCGAACTGCAGCAGGTAGACGAGGAACCAGAGGTGGTAGGTGTCCCGCAACCACAGTGGCGGGTCGCCGCCGAGGTCGCTGAAGAAGGTCTTCACATCGCTGAGGAACGACGCGTCCGACTCGCCCTTGTGGTGCTGCTCGAGGTAGTACTGCGGCGGCGACAGCAGCACGTACGCGATCGCGAACGGCAGCAGCAGCCGGAGCAGCCGCTCCCGGACGAACCCGCCCGCGGTCCGCCAGCGCAACGCCAGCCAGGCACCCGCGCCGGACAGCAGGAAGAAGAACGCCAGTCCCCACAGCCCGAGGAACGCGATCCCGATCGAGATCCCCGCGCTGGTCTCGGCGTTCTTCACGTGCCAGTCGGCGTCGTCGAACGGCCGGAGCGTGTGGAACACGAACACCCCGAACACCGCCAGCACCCGTAACCAGTCCAGGTACGAGAGCCGCCCCACCCCTTCACCCATGCGGCAAGAATGGCCCCTCAGCGGGCCACTTCCCAGAGTCCATGTTCCGGCGCTAACATCGCCACATGGCGATGACAACTCCGATCGAGGATCCTGAGGTCGACGAGGGTGCTGCGTTGAGCGTGGCGGCCTGTCTGTTCCACGGGTTCAGCGACGCTTCGCGGCTGGCGATCGTGCGGCACCTCGCGCTCGGCGAACATCGGGTTGTCGACCTGACCGAGCACTTGGGGCTGGCCCAGTCGACGGTGTCGAAGCACTTGGCTTGCTTGCGTGACTGTGGGCTGGTCGAGTCGCGGCCGCAGGGTCGGGCCTCGATGTTCAGCTTGACGCACCCGGAGGCGACGCTCGAGTTGTTGTCGGCGGCCGAGCGGCTGCTCGGGCTGACCGGTGATGCGGTCGCGTTGTGCCCGGTCTACGGCACGGCCGCCCGGTCATGAGCGATCAACCGCTGCAGATCGGCCCGGCACCGAGCACGTGGACGACCGATCCCGAGGCGCGGCGCCGGCTCAGTCGGCGGGCGCAACTGCTGGCCGGAGCCTCGGTGACCTACAACGTCATCGAGGCGGTGATCGCGATCACCGCCGGTCTGGTCGCCGGGTCGGTGGCGCTGGTCGGGTTCGGACTGGACTCGGTGGTCGAGGTGTCGAGCGGGCTGATCATCCTGTGGCAGTTCCGTCACCGGATGCCCGAGACGCGTGAGCGCCAGGCGCTCCGGTTGCTCGCCTTGTCGTTCTTCGGGCTGGCCGCGTACGTCGCTTTCGAGTCGGTCCGGGCACTGATCGGCGGCAGCGACCCGGAGGCGTCACCGGTCGGCATCGGCCTCGCGATCGCGTCGCTCATCGTGATGCCGGTGCTGTCGTGGGCCCAGCGCCGTACCGGCAAGGCCCTCGGCTCGAACGCCGTCGTTGCCGACGGCACCCAAACCCTGCTCTGCACCTACCTGTCCGCCGTCCTCCTCGCCGGCCTCCTGCTGAACGCCACCCTCGGCTGGGGCTGGGCCGACCCGATCGCCGGCCTGATCATCGCCGCGGTCGCTGTCCGGGAAGGCCTCCAGGCCTGGCGGGGCGAAGGCTGCTGCGGCCCCGTGAACACCGGCTGCAACGACGACTGCTGCTCCAACTGATCGACGGGTAGCGGGACCCAGGTCCCGGCGCGTAGGGACTTCCGGCACTGCCCGGGCGGGCGGCGGGACGCGTTGGATGGGACGTGTCGTGTCGAAGGGAGGTCCGATGACCGCGTCCGAGCAGTCTCGATCGACGAACGGTGGTGATCAGTCCAGGCGGGTCGGCCTCGTCGGGCTCGCGCAGCATGAGGGGTCTGCGCGGTCCGGCGCGGTCGAGCCCAGTGGGCTGACGGCCGGAGCGTTGATCCGGCTGGCCGGCGCGCTCGACACCACCGTGGCCAACCGGATCCGGCGCGTCCCGGTGCGCGGCTCGTCCGCGCTGCACCCCGTCCTCGACCACCTGCGGGAGGACGAGTGTCTCGACCTGCTCGCGCAGGGTGGCACCGCGCGGGTCGCGTTCGTGATGACAGGACGGCTCGCGGTGCAGCCGGTGCAGTTCACGCTGCACGACCGGAAGCTGGTGTGCCGGATCGACGCGACCAACCCGATAGTCCGGTACGGCGATGGCGCGGTGGCGGTCGAGGTGGAGCGGCTGGACACGGGCGACCGCGAGGGCTGGAGTGTGCTGATCTCGGGACGCTGCTCGGTGCACGCGTGGGACGGCGCGGTCGACGAGGTGCTGGTGGTGATCGAGCCGGAGCACCTCAGCGGACGCCGCGTCCGCCTCTGGTGATCGGGGTGACCGGTTCAGCTCCGACGCCGGCGCTTCGCCCGTTCGACGGCGTACACGGCGGCTTCGGTCCGGCGTTCCATGTCGAGCTTGCGGAGCAGCCCGGACACGTAGTTCTTCACCGTCTTCTCGGCCAGGAACATGGTCTGCGCGATCTGCCGGTTGGTCTTGCCCGCCGCGATCTCGTCGAGGATCTTGCGTTCCTGCTCGGTCAGCGACTGGTAGCGCGGGTCGTCCTCGGCGTCGACCGGGTTGCGCAAACGTTCGAGTACGGCGCTCGTCATCGCCGGATCCAGCAGCGACTCGCCGGCCGCCAACCGCCGTACCGCGCCGATCAGGTCCGTGCCACTCACCTGCTTCAGCAGGTAGCCGGCCGCACCGGCCATGATCGCGGTGAACAGCGCCTCGTCGTCGGAGAACGAGGTCAGCATCAGGCACGCCGGCGGCTCGTCCATCTCCGAGCGGACCTCCCGGCACACCGTGATCCCGTCACCGTCCGGCAACCGTACGTCCAGCACGGCGACGTCCGGCCGCAACGCCGGGATCCGCGCGACCGCCTCCGCCGCGGTGGACGCCTCGCCCACGACCTCGACGTCCGGCTCGGCCTCCAGCAACTGCCGCAGGCCGAGGCGCACGACCTCGTGGTCGTCGAGCAGGAACACCTTGATCACTCGCTCAGCGTAGACCTGCGCAGCGTGGGGAGGTGCTGATATGGACACGCTTCAGCAGTTCGACCGGGCCGGGCTCGAGATTCTCGGTCCGGAGGAGTGCCTGCGGCTGCTTCGGTCGGTGCCGGTGGGCCGGCTCGTCTTCACCCAGGGCGGCCTGCCCGCGGTCCGGCTGGTGAACTTCTCGGTCGACGGAGAGACGATCGTGTTCGCCTCCGGCGACGGCGAGAAGTTCCGGGCCGCCGAGCGCGGTGACGTGATCGCGTTCGAGGTGGACGAGATCGATCTCGACCGGCATCTCGGCTGGACCGTCACCTGCGTCGGCCACCTGTCCGTCGTCCCGGTGGACGAGGCGGACCGGTTGCGCCGGGTGACGCCGCTGCGACCGTGGGCACCGGTGCGGGACCAGCGGCTGATCCGCCTCGGCGCCGAAGATCTCAGTGGCCGCCGCCTGCTGCCCTGGGGCCGGCGCCCGCGGGCCGACTGATCGGTGCCTCCGGCAACGCTTTCCATCCGGGCCGCGGCGTTTGTACCGTGGTCAGGGTGACGCCGAACGGGACCTGGTACGACGACGCGCTGCTGAACGCCGTCGTCGGGATCGGCGCCGACCTGGACCTCCGCAGCACCCTCGACCGGATCGTCACCGCGGCGTGCGAGCTCGTCGGCGCCCGGTACGGCGCGCTCGGCGTCGTCGGCCCGGACGGCAAGCGGCTGGTCCGGTTCATCCCGCACGGTGTCACCGCCGAGGAGATCGCCGCGATCGGCACCTACCCCGAAGGCCGCGGCCTGCTCCGGCTGTCGATCGAGCGCCCGGCCCCGCTGCGGTTGCACGACCTCACCCGGCACCCGCAGTCGTTCGGCTTCCCGCCGCACCACCCGCCGATGAAAAGCTTCCTCGGGGTGCCGATCCGCACCCGGGACCACGTCTTCGGCAACCTCTACCTGACCGAGAAGGCCGACGGCGCCGACTTCACCGATGACGACGAGCGCACCGTCACCGCGCTCGCCGCCGCGGCCGGTGTGGTGATCGACAACGCCCGCCTGTACGCCGACACCGAACGCAAACGGCGGTGGCACGAGGTCACCGCCGAGATCACCCAGCTGATGCTCGGTGAGTTCGAGCTGCCGGACGCGCTCCGGCTGATCGCCGGCCGTGCCCGCGAGGTGTCCGGCTCCCGGGTCGGGGTGATCATGCTGGCCCGCGCCGACGACCTGGTGATCGAGGCGATCGACGGGCCCGAGGAGTTCCAGCAGTACGCCGGCCGGCACGTGCCGTCCGACGTGCCGTGGCTCGGCGAGGTGCTGCGTGGCGACCGGCTGCTGGAGATCGACGACCTCGCCCAGCTCGTGAAGCAGAGCGGCCGGCAGGCCGATGCGCCCGAGCTGCAGTCGTTGGGGCGGACGATCATGGCGCCGCTGCCGGCCGGGAGCCACGCCACCGGCGGGCTGCTGCTGGTCGCCGCCCAGCGCGGGACCGAGCTCGAGGAGGCCTCGGACCTGGTCCAGCTGTTCGCCGACCAAGTCACGCTCGCGCTCGACCGCGCGCAGGCCCAGCAGGATCTGTCGATGATCGCGGTCCTGGAGGATCGTGACCGGATCGCTCGCGACCTGCACGACCTGGTCATTCAGCGGCTGTTCGCGACCGGCCTGCAGCTGCAGGGGATGCACCGGATGGTCTCCCCCGACGTCCAGGAGCGCATCGGGCGGGCCGTCGAGGACATCGACGCGACCATCCGCGACCTGCGGGCCGCGATCTTCGAGCTGCACCACCAGCCCGGGCACCGCTCGCTGCGGGCGGACATCCAGGAGCTGGTCGCGGAGTACGCCGAACCGCTCGGCTTCCGGCCCCGCCTGACCTGCGCCGGCCCGCTGGACTCCGCCGTACCGGTGACCGTGCGGCCGCAGATCCTGGCCGCGATCCGGGAGGCGCTGTCGAACGTCGTCCGCCATGCCGAGGCGACCCAGGTCAGCGTCCACGTGGCGGCGGCCCACGGGGAAGTCGTCGCCCGGGTCGCCGACAACGGCATCGGGCTCGCGGCCGGCCAGCGGCAGAGTGGGTTGCGCAACCTCCGCGAACGCGCCGAATCCCTGGGCGGCACGGTCCGGGTGGACTCCAGCCAGTCGGAGGGCACCGTGCTCGAGCTGCGCGCGCCGCTCGGCACCTGATTCCCGCGGACCGCCGGGACGCGGCGTTGTCAGTGGCAGCCCTCCAGTGCCAACTGTCGTCCGTCCCGGCGGCCCGGCAAGGTCCCCCTCTGTCGTCAAGAGTGCGCCTGCCGGCGCGCCCGCCACCAGGGCCGAAGGTCCCGAACTCCAGGGACTGCGCACGACCTGGTCGCGGTCCTAAGCTGAGAGGCGTGCGCACGGATCACCCCGAATCGCGTGTTGTTCACGAGCAGCCCACCGCCGTCCTGCGGGCGACCCTGCACCGGGACGAGGTGCGGGGCTGGTTCCGTACGGCGTTCGACGTGGTGGCCGAGTACCTGCGCCGGCACGGGATCGCGCCGTGCGGGTTCCCGTTCGCCCGGTACCACATCCGGACCGACGGGTTCTTCGAGGTGGAGGCCGGGTTCCCGGTGGCCGTGCGGATCAGCGGGGACCGGCAGATCGTGCCGTCCTGCCTGCCCGGCGGGCACGTCGTCGTCGCCTGGCACGTCGGGACCTACGAGCAGCTCGGTGACGCGTACCGGGCGCTCGACGACTGGCTGGCGGCCGAGCACGGGGCCCGCGCGGGCGACGCCTGGGAGGTCTACCACGACCCGCCGAACCGCACCCAGCGCTGGCGCACCGAGGTCATCCAGCCGTTCCGGCTGAACTGAGGAATCTCGTGGCACCCTGAAGCATGCGGATAGTGATCGCGCTCGGGGGGAACGCACTGCTTCGGCGTGGTGAGCGCCCGGATGCCGACGTACAGGTCGCGCACCTGGCCGCGGCCGCGCCGGCCTTGGCCAAGGTCGCCGAGGACAACGACGTCGTCATCGTGCACGGCAACGGCCCGCAGGTGGGGCTGCTCGCGCTGGAGAGCTTCGCCGACACCAGCCTGTCCAAGCCGTACCCGCTGAGCGACCTGGTCGCGGAGACGCAGGGTGTGATCGGGTACTGGATCCAGCAGGCGCTGACCAATGCGGGCCTGAGCAGGCGCGCGGTCACGCTGGTCACCCAGACCGTGGTCGACGCCTACGACCCGGCCTTCAACGTGCCGACCAAGTACGTCGGCACCAGCTACCCCGAGGACCGAGCCCGTGAGCTCGCGTTGTCGTCCGGCTGGTCGGTGCGCCAGGACGGCGCCGCGTGGCGACGGGTCGTGCCGTCGCCCGCACCCCAACGGGTTCTGGAGCTCGATGCGGCTGAGCTGCTCCTCCAGAACGGCGTCACCGTGATCCTGGCAGGCGGAGGCGGCGTACCTGTCGTCGAAAGTCCGACCGGCCTCAAGGGCGTGGAGGCCGTCGTGGACAAGGACGCGACCGCTGCGCTGATCGCCATCGAGCTCCGCGCCGATGTCCTCGTCATGCTCACCGACGTACCGGCCGTCTACGTCGACTACGGCACCCCGGCCCAGCGCCCGCTCCACAAGGTGGACGCGGGAACACTCGCCGGGCTGACCTTCCCAGCCGGCTCGATGGGCCCGAAGGTCAGCGCCGCCCGGCACTTCGTGGAGATGACGCACGGCCGTGCCGCCATCGGTTCGCTCGACGACACGACCGCAGTCGTCACCGGCACCAGCGGCACCCAGATTTCAGGCGGCACGGCCGATCTTTAGGGCGGTGGCAGTGTCGACGACCCGGCGGGCCTGGAAGCGGGCGGCCTCCAGGGCGATGTCGCTGACTGGTCCGGTGGACGTGACGTGCGAGGCGCCGTACGGGTTGCCGGACTGGTACTGGACCGGGTCGGTGTAGCCGGGTGGCACGATGATGCCGCCCCAGTGGTAGAAGACGTTGCTCAGCGCAAGGATGGTCGACTCCTGGCCACCGTGCAGCGTGTTGCTGGCGGTCAGCGTCGAGTACACCTTCCCGGCCAGCTGTCCCTGCATCCACAGGGGGCCGGTCGCGTCGATGAACGCCTTGATCTGCGCGGACGGCGTGCCGAAGCGGGTGGGTGTGCCGAACAGCACCGCGTCGGCCCAGGCCAGGTCGTCATGACCGGCCTCGACGACGTCGGCGGTGTCCCGGAGGTGCTCGCCCCAGGCCGGGTTCGCCGCGATGGCGGTGTCCGGAGCGGTCTCGGCGACCTTCCGGAGCCGCACGTTGGCGCCGGCTTTCTCGGCGCCTTCGGCCGCGGCCTGGGCGAGGGCGTGCACGGTGCCGGTGGCGCTGTAGTAGATGACGGCGACGTTGACGGGTTCCACAGATACCTTCACTTTCAGGGTTCGAGGTCCAGGACCGACCGCCCGGTGGCGAAGTCGGTCGGGACGGAGATCTGGTCGTGCGTGATCAGCCAGGCGCCGTCGAGCTTGCGGAAGCACGCCGTCCACCTGACCCAGTAGCCGGTGCGGTCGCCGGTCTGCAGCGTGCCGCTCAGGCGGTTGACGGCGTACGCCACCGCGAGGTCGCCGTTCACCAGGACGGTCAGGTCGCGGACCTCGTAGTCGAGCTCGGCGTAGACCGTGAAGACCTTGGTCCAGTTCTGCAACTTCGCCCCCGCGCCCAGATGGCGCAGCGGCGGCTCGATGTCGAACGACACCAGGCTCGGCGCGAACATCGTGCTGACCGCGTCGAGGTCCTTCGCCCGCACAGCCTCGACCAGAGTGTCGATCCGCTCCCGGATGTCGACCTCGTCCACTGCTTGTTCGGTGCTCATGACCACTCCGACGAGACAGCCCCGGAAAGTGTGAGGACCTCACACTCGGGTACGGCGTTTCGTCGTAGGGGTGTACGGCGGATCCGAGGAAGGGAATCGTGGGCACCATGACTGGAGCAGGGCCCGGCGCGGAAGACCCCGGCCTGAGCGCGATCATGAGCGAGCGGCGCCAGCTGATCAACCTCGCCTACCGGCTGCTCGGGTCGCTGGCCGACGCGGAGGACGTGGTCCAGGAGACCTACACCCGCTGGTATGCGATGTCGGCCGAGGAGCAGGCGGCGATCGAGTCGCCCGGCGGCTGGCTCACCACGGTCGCCAGCCGGATCTGCCTGGACCTGCTCGGCTCAGCCCGGGCCCGCCGGGAGCGCTACGTCGGCGAGTGGATCCCGGAGCCGCTCCCGGACGGCTCCGAGTGGCGATCGGCCGGCGTCTCCGTCGACCCCGCCGACCGGGTCACCCTGGACGAGTCGGTGAACATGGCGTTCCTCGTCGTCCTGGAGTCGATGACACCGGCCGAGCGGGTCGCGTTCATCCTGCACGACGTGTTCCGGTACCCGTTCCCGGAGGTCGCCGAGATCGTCGGCCGCTCCCCCGCGGCCTGCCGCCAGCTCGCCACCTCGGCGCGGCGCCGGATCGCGACGGCCCAGACGCCGCCGACTCCCACCGCGCAGAGCGCCAGCGTGGTCCGCGACTTCAAGGAGGCGTGGCAGGCGCAGGACATCCAGGCCCTGATCGCCCTGCTGGACCCCGACGCGGTCGCGGTCGGCGACGGTGGCGGTCTGGTCAGCGCGGAGCTCCACCCGGTCGCCGGCGGCGAGCAGATCGCCCGCTACTTCGCCGACCTGGCCGGCCGCAGGCCCGGCATCACGCTGCTCGAGCGCACGGTCAACGGCCAGCCGGGCCTGGTCGCCCAGGAGGACGGCGTCACCGTCACAGTCATCGCCTTCGACATCGCCGACGACCAGATCAAGCACATCTGGGCCGTCCGCAACCCGGAGAAGCTGCGGCCCTGGACCCGCTAGTCCTGCGACCACGGTGTCAACCGAGTACCTCAGCCGGTCCGCGAACCCGGCGTCCAGCTCCACGGCGCGCCGGTACGCCGCCGCCCGGTTACTCGGCGTGTCCGGCCGACAGCTTGTAACGAAGGTCGGTCCTGGTCCGATGTGGTGGGTAGACATCGGTGTTCCGAGCAGCAGCGCCGAGACGGTCGCCCCTGCCGTGATCGTTCTACGACAGTGCTACGACTACCGCCTCGGAGGGCGCGATGACGTGCGAGACCACGCAGCGACTACTCGCGTTGCTCCGCATCCTGGAGCGCGGCCCGGCGCCGTTCGGTGCGCTCGAGGACGACGCCGTACTGGACGCCTGGTTCGGCGCCCGCTCACCCATGTGGTCGCAGAGCTCCCAGGAAGCGCCTCAGCCTCAGCAGGTGTGATCGCCGGCCGTCAGTCGTCGTCGGTGTGCCGGGTGGTGGGGTCGACGTCGGCCGCCAGGTCGAGGGCGATCAGGGCGCGGCGGAGGGTCTCCAGGCTCGGCTGCTTCCCCTCCGGCGGTCCGAACAGGCAGACCACAGTCCGGCCGTCACCGGTCAGGCCGGCTCGCTCCACCTTGCCCTCGTCGTCGTACAGAAGCTCCCAGCCCTCTTCCTCGAGATGGCTGAGCGCCCGTCGCCAGTCGGCCGTGTGCAGCGACAGACCGCCGACGAACGGTTCGTCCGGCGCCGGGATGTCCCGCTCGGGGTCGGGCGTGACCAGGTAGCCGGTCCCGGTGCGCGGGTCCAGGTACGCCGTGTGCGACGCGAACTCGACGACCGTCACGTCGACGTACGGCTCGCGATCCGCCTGGTTCACCGCCGCTCGCCCGTCATGCCGCCTCCACCTCGAAGACCCGGTCGAGGCCGGTCCGCCGCAGTACGTCGGTCAGCTGCCGGCTCGCGTGCCGGATCACCACACCACCCCCGCGGCGACGGCACATCCGGTGCGTGTCGAGCAACGCGGTCAGCAGCGTCGACGAGATCTGCCCGAGGTCGGACACGTCGACGACGACCAGGCAGGCGCCGTCCATGACCAGTCCGTGCAACCGCCAGCGCAGCGCGGACAGCTCGCCGTCGAGGTCGGAGTCGGACAGCGTCACGATCGCCTTCTGCGGAAGCGGCCTGTGGCCGGCGTCGCTCATGGCGGTCCCTCCCGAGGACGATGCGGGCATTGAGACCACTCTCCGGGCTGGACGTTGAGATTCGCCGTACCCCTTCTTGACGATCCGATGACGACCCGTCCGGGGCCGGTCCGGCGGACGAGCCGAACTTTACGATCGGATGACATGCCGCCCCAGGCCGTCACAACGCGCGGCCCGATTGCCAGGATGTGACGATGCCGATGCAGGTCTTGGTGGTGGAGGACGACGATCGAATCCGGGAGGTGCTGCGGCTCGCCCTGGAGGACGAGGGATACCGGGTCGCCGAGGCGGCCGACACCCCATCCGCCCTCGAGCAGGTCCGCACCGCGATGCCGGACCTGATGATGGTCGACCTGATGCTCGGCGAGATCGACGGCTACACCTGCATCCGCGAGGTACGGCGGCTCAGCGACATCCCGATCGTGGTCGTCAGCGCCCGCTCCGACACCCACGACATCGTCGCCGGCCTGGAAGCCGGGGCGGACGACTACGTCACCAAACCCTTTCAGATCAAGGAGATCACCGCCCGGCTGCGCGCCCTGCGCCGGCGGCTGCGGACCAGCGCGGAGGCCGCGGAGCCGGACATCGTGCTCGACTCCGACCCCAAGCGGAGCCTGGTGCTGTCCAGCTCGCGCGGCACGGTGATGCTGGACGGGCAGGACGTCAACCTCACTGTGACCGAGTACCGGCTGCTGGCCGAGCTCGCCAAGCCACCGGGGCGGGTGCTCAGCCGATCGGCCTTGCTCGCGTCGGTGTGGGAGCACGGGTACTACGGCGACGAGCGGATCGTCGACGTGCACATCCGGCGGCTGCGCACCAAGATCGAGCGGGACCCCGGCCGGCCGCAGCTCGTGATGACGGTGCGCGGGATGGGCTACCGGCTGGATCCGCGATGAAACTCGGTGGGCGATGAAGCTCGGTGGGCACACTCCCGGACTGCGGCACCGGCTGGTGCTCGCGTTCAGCCTGGTCGCCCTCCTGGTCTCGGCGGTGTTTGCCGTCAGCACCTATCTGCTCGCCCGCGGGTATCTGCTGGCCCAGCGTGAGCGCGTGGTCCAGCACCAGGCCTTCGAAGACGCCGCGTTCGTGCAGCGCCGGCTCCGCAACACCGACGCGGACGTCTCCGCCGTACTGACCGCCGCGGGCACGCCGGCCGGGAACACGATCATCTTGAAGTGGCGAGGGCAGTGGTACGCGTCCGCGCTCGACGAAGGCCGCGACGCCGTACCGGCGGGTGTCCGGGAACAGGTCGCGGACGGGCGGGCAACCGGTCAACGGTTCCGGTCCGCGGACGGGCCCGCGATGGTGGTCGGGGTGCCGGTGCCGGCGGTGCAGGCCGAGTTCTACGAGATCGCGCCGCTGACCGAGCTCGACGACAACCTCCGGTTGCTGAGCGGGATCCTCATCGGCGGCGCACTGCTTGCGACCGCGGCCGGAGCGGCTCTTGGCCTCTGGGCGAGCAGATCTGTCGTCACGCCGCTGAACCGGGTCGCCGTCGCGGCAGCGACCATCGCGGGTGGTGACCTCGACACCCGGCTGCCCGCGACGGAGGACCCAGAGCTCGCCACGATCGTCGGCTCCTTCAACAGCATGGTCGACACGCTGCAGCAGCGCATCAACCGCGATGCCCGATTGGCCGCGGACGTCAGCCATGAGCTTCGGTCGCCGTTGACGACGCTGGTCGGCAGCGTCGACCTGCTCAACGCGCGGCGCGGCGAGCTGCCCGAGCGTTCCCAGCGGGCGCTCGACCTCGTCACCGCCGACTTGCAGCGCTTCCGGCGGTTGCTCGACGACCTGCTCGAGCTGGCGCGGTCCGACGGCGGACTCGATCGCCGGCCGAGTGCGCGACTCGAGCTGACCTCGCTGCTTCGTCAGGTACTTGGCGAGGCCGGGCGGGATCCGTCGATCCTGACCGGCGCCGAGGATGTCGTCGTACTGGCCGACAAGCCGCGGCTCGGCCGGATGTTCCGCAACCTCTTCGAGAACGCCGAGACGCACGGCGACGGGCTCACCGCCGTCGAGGTCAGCCGGGTCGGTTCGGACGTGCTGGTGCTCGTGAACGACTCCGGGCCCGGCATTCCGCCGCTTGATCGGGAGCGAGTCTTCGAGCGGTTCGCCACCGGCGCGACCAAGCGCGGATCGTCGTTCGGGACAGGTCTCGGGCTTGCCTTGGCCGCGGAGACCGCGGCCGTCCACGGCGGGGCAGTTTGGTGTACGGCGTCGCCGACGGGTGGAGCGCAGTTCGTCGTACGGCTGCCGGAGGCAACAACGTGAGACGGCTCGCCGGGGTGGTCGCCGCGCTGCTGATGCTTGTCGGTTGCGGCGTACCACTGCAGGAGGAGCCGGCGCCGATCGAGCCTCAGGCGATCCCGTCGCGCTTGCAGACTCCCGCCGTACCGACGTCCCTCGCGACCGCCGCGCGGGCGGCGGTGCAGGTGATCTACGTTCGCAACGACCGGCTGATCAGCGTTGCCCGTGAGGTGTCCGGCGCCGGTCTCCTCGACGGGGTGATCCAGGAACTGACGAACGGCCCGACCGCGCCCGAACAGGCCGACGGCATCACCACAGCACTCCCGCCAGGGCTCTCGCTAGCGGTCGTGGCGGTGCAGGGCACCCGGGTCGTACTCGAACTCTCCGGCGAGACCGACGGCCGCTCCGCCACCGAGAACGTCCTGGCAGTCGGGCAGATCGTCCTGTCCGTCACCGCTCTGCAGTCGGTCGACGAGGTGACGTTCTCCCGGGCCGGTGAACCGGTCGAGGCGCTGCTCGCGGACGGCGCGCTCACCACGCAACCCCTGACCGCGGCCGACTACGAGGCGTTGCGGGTGCCGTGAGTTTGACGACGACGCTGAGGGATCTTTGAGATCGTGTGTCGTCGTCCGGGGCGCCGCGGGTACAGACCCATATGAACGTTACACAGGTCTGTACGTCACCTTTCGAAGGAGGATCGTGACCGAGCGGCCGCCCACGCACCAGACGACCCGGCAGACATGAAGCCCGTCGCCTGGGTCGTCCTGCTCCTCGTCGTCGCCGCGATCGCCCTGCCCTGGGTGCTCGCCCGGCGCCGCCGCGCGGCCACCCCCGCCACCACCGTCGCCCAGGTGATCGGCATCGAGCTCACCACCTGGAGCGACGCCCAGCTCCACGCCGTCTGGTGCGCCACCGCCGACGAGCTCCGCCGCGCCGCCCACTCCGACGACGCCGCGACCGCCGCCCGTGCCCGAGAACTCCTCCTCACGGAGATAGAGCGCCGCCACCCCCAACAGACCGCCACCTGGCTGGCCTCCCCCGAAGCCCTCACCGGCCAACCTCCCGACTTCCTCCTCAACTCTTAGAGAAGTACGGGGTTCAGCGTCGGCGGCTCCATGTCCGGGTCGAAGGGGTACATCGGGCGGTCGATGGCGTGGTGGCCCAAGGACAGGAGGTCCTGGTTCACGCCGCCGGGGGTCAGGGCCAGGAGCCAGTCAGCGGACATGGTGTAGAGCTCGGGTTCGAGGTAGCCGATCTTGACGATGACCAGGTCGGCCTCGCGCGGGGACAGGTTGAGGGCGGTGAAGTCGGATTCGAGGTGGTAGGGCTTGCGGCGGGCGGTCACGATGATGTGCAGGCCGCCGGTGGTGAGGGCCACGGCTGCGTTGATGGGGTCGAGGGCGCTGACCCGCGCGGTCAGCCGGACCGGGCCGCAGGGGCCGGAGTCGATCTTGCCGCCGAGGCGTACGTCGATCGTGGCGCCGACGCCGGCCTGGGTCGCGGCGGCGGTGACTTCGGGGTCGACGATCGCGGCGTAGATGGTGGTCAGGTCCGACGAGGTGATGGCGGGTGTGCGGAGCAGCGCATCGAGGGTCCACGACGTGTCACCGGCGCCGCCGGCCGTCGGGTTGTCGCCGGAGTCGCTGATGAAGAACGGCCGCGAGGTGCTCGCCACCGCGCGCTCGACACATTCCTCCAAGGTGCCGGTCGGCGCGACGAACTCGAACTCGTCGTGCGCATCCCAGTAGGCGTCGGCAAGCCGCTTCGCCTGCTGGGTGATGACTTCGGCGTCGTCGCCGGTCACCACGACCGCGGCCTGGCAGCGCGGCTCGTCCGCCCACGCGTACCCGACCCAGATCGCCGCATCCAGGACGCCGTCCATCGCCTCGACGTCGTCGACCATCGCGTAGATCCGCTTGGCCGGGTCGATCCGGGTGCTCGTCTTCTCTCCCGGCAGCAGCACCGGCACCTGCACCCACGCCTTCTGCGGACGTCCACCGGACCTTAGCCGGGTCACCAGATTGCGCGCCGCGCGCTCGCGGGTGTCCCACGCATCCGTGTGTGGCGCCTTGCGGTAGCAGGTGATCAGGTCCAGCGGCTCCGCCAGCGAACGCGACACGTTCCCGTGCAGATCCATCGACGCCGACAGCAACGTCGACGGCCCGACGAGCTCCCGGATCGCGGTGACGAACTCGGCCTCGATGTCGGTCCGGCCGAGCACGGTCATCGCGCCGTGGAAGTCGATGAACACTCCGTCCAACGGCCCCGCCGTACGCAGGCGCTCGAAGATCTCTCCCGCGAGTTCCTCGTACGTGTGCTCGGTGACCGGCCCGCCCGGCACCGCGACCGCGTGCAGCAGCGGCACCCACTCGACGCCCTCGGTCAGCTCCGACCCGGGCGCCAGAAACGCGTAGCGGGCCAGCAATTCGGCCCCGCGCGTCACCCGAAAGTCGTCCAGCGTGCTGCGATGTGGCGAGAACGTGCTCGACTCGATCGCGATCCCGGTAATTCCGATCCGCAAGGGTTTCACCCGTCAGACCCTATCGGGGCCGAACCGCCCGAACGTAGGCCAGCACCGGCCGCCGGTGCCCCGTCTCGACGATCTCGAAGCCCGCGGCGAGTGCGAGGTCGAGCAGCGGCACGTGCTCCGCCGCATGACCGGTGAGCGCACCGATCGCCAGCCGGGACAGCCTGCCCGTCGGCGGCCGGAAGTCCGCGATCACCAACCGGCCACCCGGCCGAAGCACCCGGTACATCTCGGCGAACGCCTGACCGCGATCGGTTGCCCCGATGTGGTGCACGGCCAGGCACGACACGACGGCATCGAACGACGCGTCGTCGTACGGGAGTTGCTCCGCCCCCGCCACCCGGAACGTCGCGTTCGGCGCCGCACGCTCGGTGGCGTAGGCAACAACCGACCCCGACGGATCGATCCCCTCGACCCGGCCATCCGGTCCGATCGCCCGCGCGACTCGGCCGCTCAGGTACCCGGTGCCGCATCCGACGTCGAGCACCCGGTCCCCCGGACGTACGTCGCTCAGCCGAACCAGACCGTCGTACACCCGCCGGCGCTGACCGGCGAACCCGATCGCCGCGGAGATCTCGTAGAGCCGCGCGTTCTCGACATGCATGTGCTGGTTCATGTCCCGACTGCCTCTCCGGACTTGTCCCAGTTGGAGCGCAGCCGGTCGAGGTAGGACTGCGCCTGCGGGCCGGGCTGCACACCCCGAGCGAACTTCCGCATGTTGCCGCCGCCGGCGTTGTAGCCCAAGGCAAGCAACTCGTCCTTGGTCAACTGACCGGTCAGCTTCGACGGCAGGCGCTTGGCCAGGTCGTGCAGGTGCCAGGCCGCGGCCTGGATGGCGAGCGCCGGGTCGTCGGGCAACTCCTCCCACTTCCGCTGGGCGAACGCACGGCCGCGCTTGGTGTCGTCGAACGCCGGCCGATGCATGTTCGCGATGCCGAAGGCCGGGTCGGAGTCGATCTGCGCCCACGACCGTTCCAGCTCCGGATCGTGCGGCTTGTACGACTCGTTGTACAAGATTGCCATCAGCAACTGCGGCCGGATCCCCGCCTGCGTGGCGTACTTCCGGACCTGTACGGCGAACTGCGCCGGATCGTAGTCCACGTACCACGGCTTGGGAGTCGAACTCTTGGCCGGAGCCGGAGCCGGAGCCGACGGTGCCGGACTACTGGCCGAAGGCTGAGGAGCCTGCGTGGCCTCCGGGGTGTCGCTGCACTGGGCAGCTACCGCTCCCACGGCGACGGCACCGACCGCGATCCAGACCCACTGCTTCGCCACGAACCCAACCTAGAGCATCAGCGGTAAGCCCGAGCCTGCAACTCGAAGAGCTCCGCATAACGGCCGCCCGCCGCGAGCAGCGCCTCGTGGCTGCCCACCTCTTCGACCCGCCCGTCGTGCATCACCACGATCAGGTCGGCCATCCGCACGGTCGAGAACCGGTGCGACACCAGGACCGTGACCCCACCGGTCTCGGCCGCGGCAACCTTGGCGGCTGCGGCGTACTGCTCGTACAACCGGTGCTCGGCCTCCGGATCCAGCGCCGCCGTCGGCTCGTCGAGGAGCAGCAGCAACGGCCGTTCCCGCATGAACGCCCGCGCCAGCGCGAGCCGCTGCCACTGGCCACCGGACAGCTCGACGCCGTCGGTGAACTTCTTGCCCAGCTGCGTGTCCAGCCCGCGCGGCAGCCCGGCGACCACGCTCTGCGCGTCACCCCGCGCGATCGCCGCGAGCACGGCCTCCTCGTCGGCCTCCCGCCGTACGTCGCCGACCGCCACGACCTCGCGTGCGGTCCACTCGAACTTCACGAAGTCCTGGAAACCGGCCGACAGCTGGGACCGCCAGGAGTCCGGTTCGATGTCCGCCAAGTCCACGCCGTCGACCAAAATCCGCCCGCTCGTCGGGTCGTACATCCGCGCGAGCAGCTTCACCAGAGTGGTCTTGCCGGCGCCGTTCTCCCCCACCAGCGCGACCGCCGAGCCCGCCGGCAGCACCAGGTCCACCTCGCTGAGTACGGCGGAATCCGTGCCCGGGTAGGCGAATCCGACGTTCCGCAGCTCGATTCCGGAACTGAGCCGGGCCGGTGCTGGAGTGGTGCTCGCCCGCCACGAGTTGTCCTTCGCGTACCCACGCAACCAGTCGTACCGGCTGAAGCTCCGCACGACCTCGCCGACCCAGTAGACGTTCCGCGCGATACCACCGGTCATCTGATCCACCTGTGGCGCCAGCAGCAGCACGAGCACCACGTCACCGGCCGTCTGCTGCCCGTTGCGCGCCCGCGCGACCACCCAGACCACGGCCACGGCGTACGCGAGGCCGAACACGAGCCGCACCGACCCGTCGACCTTGCCGCCCCAGCGCGCCGCCGCGACCCGGCGCCGGAACCGCTCGGTCTGCAACGCGTAGATCCTGTCCAGCAGCACCCGCCCGAGCCCGAAGACCCGCACCTCGAGCCCACTGCGTGGATCCTTCGCCACCTCGATCAGCCGGTCGACCAGCCGCTCCTGCGGCAGTGAGTCCTCATAGGCCTTGTGCCACCGCGTGCTGCTCACGTACGCCGACCAGATCCGAGCCGCACCCAGCAACGGCAGCAACAACAGCAGCGGATGCACCGACCCGAGCAACCCGAGCACGGTCACCGTGTTCGCCACGGTCGCGAACGCCCACAGCAAGACCTCGGCCCCGACGCCCATTCGCCAAGCGCGTTCGCGCACCAGCTCCAGCCGGTCCGCGATGTCAGGCCGCTCGTGATGGGTCAGCCCCGGGATCCCGGTCGTCACGTCCAGCAGGTCGCGGTGCACGCGGCCGGCCATCCGTTCCTGCGCGGTGTCCTGCAGCGGCCAGCCGATCACGTCGGCGACGAACGAGATCGCCAGGCCGCCGACGATGATGCCGACGCCCAGCGCGATCGTGTCCGAGTCGTCCGCTGCGATCCCCTCGACCAGGCGGCTGACGCCGTACGTCTGGGTCGGTGCGGCGATCGCCCGCGCGGCGACGAGCACGGTCGAGATCGCCATCAGCCACGGCGCGGCCTTGAACGACGTCGAGAACCACAGCCAGGCGATCCGCAGGCTACGCATCCAGGGCCTCCGGAGCGTCCGGCAACGTCACGTACCGCTCGGCTTGCAGCCGGAACATCCCGGCGTACATCCCGTCCTGCACCAGGAGCTCGTCATGCGTGCCGTCCTCCACGATCTGCCCGTCGGCGAGCACACAGATCCGGTCGGCGTTGCGGACCACCGAGAACCGGTGCGAGATGATCAGCGACGCCACACCCGAGGTCAGCTCGAGGTAGCGCTCCACCAACTCGGCCTCGGCCCGCACGTCCAGCGCGGCCGCCGGCTCGTCGAGCACCAGCACGCCGGCCCCGGCGTGTACGGCGAACAGCGCCCGGGCCAGCGCGATGCGTTGCCACTCGCCGCCGGACAGGTCGACTCCACCGTCGAAAGACTTGTCGAGCACGGTGTCCCAGCCGTCGGACAGGCCGCGGATCACCTCGTCGATCCCGGCTTCCCGCGCGACCTTGGCCAGCGTGACCTCGTCGTCGGCGCGCTCGACCGCGCCGAACACGACGTTGTCGGTCACCGACAGCGGGAAGCGCAGGAAGTCCTGAACGATCGCGGCGATCCGCCGCTGCCAGGCGGCCAGGTCGAGCTCGGCGAGATCCACCCCGTCGACGGTGATCCGGCCCTCGGTCGGCTGGTAGACCCCACCGAGCAGCTTCACCAGCGTGGACTTGCCGGCCCCGTTGACACCGACCAGCGCGAGCGCCTCGTGCGCGCGGATGGTCAGGTCGAGGCCGCGGAGCACGTCGATGTCGGAGCCGGGATACCGGAAGCTCACGTTCTCGAACCGCACCTCGCGGGCCGGCATCGTCTCGACCCGGTGCCGGGTGGCCGCGGCCGGCTCGGGGTGCCGCTCGGCGATCGTCTCGGGCAGCTTCGCCATCGCCCGGTACGCCGACAACCCCCGCTTCACCTGGACGACGCCGTACCCGTTCGCCGCCACGCTGATCGACAGGACGGCCGGGATCGTCGTCGCGACCTCGGTCAGCGGCAGGTCGCCGGCCTGGGCGGCGCGGCCGACCAGGATGATCGCGGCCCCGGTCACGACCAGGTTCACCGCGCCGGCCAGGATCGACCACCGCACGTTTCGCCCGCGCCGCGCCCACACCGCCTGGAAGCCCAGCGTCCACTCCCGCACGTACCGGTCGACGAGCCAGCCGTGCAGCCCGAACACGCGCAGCTCCTTCGGCGCGTCGCGCATGCCCAGGTTGAACAGGTACTCGGCGCGCCGCTGTTCTTCGGTGTTGCCCCACCACGTGTCGATCTCGCCCGCGATCAGGCGGCCGAAGTGCCACTCCAGCAGCAACGCCACCACGACCAGCATCGCGGCGACGAGCCAGGAGAACATCACTCCGACGATGACGCCCGAACCGATCAACGTGACCCGGCTGGCGAGCAGCCAGGGCAGGTTCCCCAGACCCTGGGCGAGGTGGAAGCCGCCCTTGCCCTTCGCGCGCTCCTGCAGGTCGAGCACCTCGGTGTCCTCGAGATGCGTGACCTTGCCCGGGCGCAGCAACGGCTCGGTGATGCCGGTGCCGATCGCGCGCACCAGCGCCGCGTCCATGGTCTGCGACGCCACCTGGTGGATCGACGGCGTCAGGCTGTCCACGACGAACACAGCCAGCAGCGCCGCGAGCAGCCAGCCGAACCCGCCGAGCGGCCGCTGCTCCGGGGCACCGTCGATCACACCCGGCACCGCCCCGACGACCTGACCGGTCAGCAGCGTGACCGCCATCCCCAGCACCGAACCCAGCACGGCAAGGCCCATCGTCAACGCGGTACTTCCAGGTGCAACCCGCAGCGCGTACCGAAGCAGAGTCACCATTCAACCGACCGTATAGACCCCCACCGACAAAAGCATTCGAGTTTCCACCGGCCGCCCGTCACAGAATCCGGGGCTGGCCGGTCCTCCTTGTGAGGGCACAGCTGAGAGGTGGTCAAGTGAGCACAATCGCGTTCCTCAACATCGCCATGCACGGGCGGGTCAACCCGACGCTGCCGATCGTCGCCGAGCTCGTCCGGCGCGGCCACTCGGTCAGCTACCACACCTCACCCGCGTTCGCCGCGGAGATCGAGGCCGCCGGCGCGAAGGTGTGCCTCTACCCCGGCGGCGACCAGCCACTTCCCGACCCGCCCACGCCGATCGCGCTGCTGGAGGGCCTCGCGCACACCGCCGTACACGTGCTGCCGACCGTCCTGACCGACCTCCGTGGCATCCAGCCCGACCTGATCGTCCACGACTCGGCCTGTCCGTGGGGCGCGATCGCGGCTCGCGAGCTCGGCGTACCGGCGGCATCGTCGTTCACCACCTTCGCCTTCAACCGGCAGGTGCCCAGTCCCACCCGCGCGTCGTGGGAGTTGTTGTCCGAGGCTCGGCTCAGCAACCTGACCGGCTACGTGCGGGCGCGCTGGAGGCTACGCCGCAAGTACGACCTGCACGGGGTGCCGTTGCTCGACCTGGGCAACATCCAGCAGCCGCTCGACCTGGTCTACACCTCGCAGGCGTTTCAGCCCGGGTTCGAGGAGTTCGACCACACCTTCCGGTTCGTCGGCCCGAGTATCGGCGCTCGTCCGACCGATCCGTCCTTCCCCACTCACGAGCTGCGGGACCCAGTGCTCTACGCCTCGCTGGGGACCGTTTTCAAGGCCAACCCACAGCTGCTGCGGTCCTTCGCCATCGCACTGGCCCCGCTGGGCGGCACCGTGGTCGTCGCGACCGGTCAGACCGATCCGGCCGCGCTGGAGCCGTTGCCGTCCAACGTGCTCGTACGGCGATCGGTGCCGCAACCAGACGTACTGGCCCGAGCAGCGCTCTTCGTCACGCACGGCGGTATGAACAGCGTCAACGAGGCGATGTACGCCGGTGTCCCCATGCTGGTCGTCCCACAGGGCGCAGACCAGCCGTTGGTCGCCGCCCGCGTCGAACAGCTCGGAGCCGGTCTGTCCCTCCGCAGCCAGGACGTCGCCGAAGGCACAGTGCGGGACCTCGCCCGGCACCTGCTCGACGACTCCAGCTTCACCACGGCTGCAGGCGTCCTGCAGAACGCACAACGCGAGGCCGGTGGCTACCAGCGGGCCGCGGACGAGTTGGAGCACTACCTGCAGGCCGCCGAGCCGGCCACGTCGCGGCGAGGCTGACGATGTCGGCTGTCGTCGTACTGATCCTGGTGGCCGGGCTGTCTGAGGCCGCAGGCCGCGTGCTGCCGCTGGTAGCTCGCCGTCCTTCCATGTCGCATCCACATGTCATCGGGTTGCTGCTCACCGGTGCTCTCGTCGAAGCCACGGTGATCGCGCTCTGGCCAGTGACCGCCGCGGCTCTCGCAGAGCTGGCGACCGAAGGTGCTGTCGAGTTGGCGTGGACCGCCGGCCTGGTCGCTCCGCTGGTCCTCGCCGCCATCCTCGCCTTCCCCATGCTCGGGCCGGCGCTCCACCTCCTGCTCCTGATCGGAGTCGGCACCGGCCTGACCGGCCACCTCGCAGACGCCTCCGGACTCAGCTGGGGAACCAGCGCCCTGTGCGTCGCGGCCGCAGGCTTCGGGCTCGCGCTCGCTGTGGACCTCGTACGGCGTCTGGTCGCGGCACTGATCGCGATCCGCATCCCGGAGCCGGTCGCATGAACAGCTTCCTGCTCTGGGGCGGCCTGCTCGGCCTGACCCTCATCGTCGAAGGGCTGCTGGCACGCTACGAGGTGCTGGCGTACAGCGTCGGCTGGCGCGGTCTGATCACCGAGCTCCCGGACGACCTCCCGTATGCCCGGGGTGCGGCCGCTGATCGCCCGCCGGACGCCTACCTGGTCTACCTCGACGGGATCGGGAAGCGGCAGTTCCGCGACACACGTGACGGCGGCAAGCTGGTCCAGGCGCTGATCGCGGGCGCACCCGAGCTGCGGGTGTTGGGACAGGTGCAGCCGTACTCGCCTCTGGCGGCCCCACTTGCTCAACGGCCTGTGTGGGCCTGGCTGAGGCGGCGCGCCGGGCTGCTGCTGTTCCTGCACAACGTCATGCAGACCTTCGTCGCCGCCGACCACAGGTATCGGCCGATCTACAACCGAGCCGTTGGCAACCAGATCGTCACCCAGCTCCAGCTGGCGGGCTATCAGCCGGACAGCGGCATTCCGGTGGTGCTGCTCAGCTACAGCGGCGGCGCACAGGTCGCCACCGGCGCGGTGCAAGAGCTGCACTCCCAGCTACGCGCCCCACTGCTACTCATCATGCTGGGTGGCTTCCACAGCGGTGCCAACGACCTCACGCATGCCGAGCACCTGCATCAGCTCACCAGTGCGAGCGACCGCATCGAGCGGGTCGGCACGTGGATCTTCCCGCAGCGCTGGCGGGTGTACCGCCGTAGCGCATGGAGCCGGGCGATCCGGGACGGGAAGGTCACCGTGCATCGGCTCGACCCGGCGACGCATGTCGGGCCGCGCAGCTACATCAGTCCGACAGCACTGCTGCCCGATGGCCGCACTCACCTCGAGCGCACGGCCGACACAGCGATCGAGCTCATCCGCGACTACTGCGCAAACAGAGCCAAGGCACCAGGCTGACGTCGTAGTCGGTGTCCGTGGACAGCAGCCCGGTCACTCATTGGTGGCCTCGGTGCCAGCTCCGCAGCTTGTCCGGGTTCAGCACGACCCACACCGCGGTCGCCTCGGACCCGGCGACGCTCAGACTGATCACAGCCACGGCTTGCCCGTCGCTCCGCAGTACGACGCCCGCACGGCCGTTGACCGGCTCGACGGCCAGGTCCGCGGCGCGCAGACCGCTCAGGAGCGCCGCGACGAACCGAGCGGCTGCGCGTGCACCATGGACTGGCCGGATCGTGGCCCGTACCTTGCCGCCGCCGTCGCTCACGACCACGGCGTCAGTGGCAAGGACAGCCTCCAGAGCGGCCGAGTCACCTGACTCGCAGCCCGCCGCGAACCGCCGTACGACGGCCGTGTGCCGGTCGAGCATCCATTGCCCGTCCCGCTGCTGCACCATCGGCATCGGGCTGGGCGGCGGCAGGCCCGGAACCGCGAGCCGCAGAGGTGCCGTGGTCGCCGGGACCGTGGCCGCCGCCGCCAGCAGCTCGAGCGAGATCCCGCCGGCCACTCTGGTCAGCCAGGCCCGCGGCACGGCGATCGCGACCCGCTGCTCGTCGTCGAGGTCGTACCAGCGCCGGTAGGTCTCCTGCACGATCCAGTCTGCCGTCGCGGCCGAGCCGAAGATCCACAACGCGATCTCGAGCAGGTGCCGGCGTTCGTCCAGCATCTCCGCCAGCGACGCGGCAGCTTCCCCGCCGTACCCAGGGTCGACCACCTGCGGTCTCCGTTCTCTCGGTGCCTGCAGCTATGACAGGTACGACCCCACGGTTGTGACTCAGGTCGCTACGACGGCCGTGGAGCGCGGCGGTCCTGGCGGGCGCCCAGCTCGTCCTCGTCCACCAGCACCAGCATCGGCTGGTTCGGGTCGCACAGCATGGTCACCAGGAAGCGGACGGGTACGTCGTCGCGCGCATTGCCGTCCTGGTAGTGGATGACGTCACCGCCGGGCTCCCAGAACGTCTCCCCGGCGCGCACGATCCGCTCCGGTTCACCCTCCAGCTCGAACCGCATCTCGCCCTCGAGGACGTACCCGAACGCCGGTCCGCCGGGGTGCCGGTGCGGCGGCGCACCCGGGTCACCCGGCGGGTACTCGACGACCACGGTCATCGCGTGCGCTCCGGCCGGGATGAACGGCGGTTCGGCCTCCTGCAGCACGGTCAGCGCCGTCTGCCAGGCGTTCGATCGGGGTGTCTGCTCAGCGGTCACCGCTACCTCCAGGACGATCGGGTATCCGTACCCCAGCTATGACCACCCACCTGCGCCCGCTGTGACATGACCCCTTGAGACTGATAGGGAGTGGACGGTCGACAAGGGAGGGGATTCTGTGTCCGAGGAAGCGACTGCGCCGCAGACCGGCTACGCGCCCGTCAACGGGTTGCAGATGTACTACGAGATCCACGGATCGGGTGGGACGCCGTTGCTCTTGCTGCACGGCGGGCTGTTCGACATCGACCAGCAGTTCGGGGAGCTGCTGCCGAGCCTGGCCAAGGACCGGCAGGTCATCGCCGCCGACTTCCAGGGGCACGGCCGGACCAACGACATCGACCGCCCGCTCGGCACCGTCGACCTGGCCTCGGACGTGGTGGGCCTGCTGCAGCACCTCGGCGTGTCCAAGGTCGACGTGTTCGGCTTCAGCGTCGGCGGCGCGGTGGCGCTCTACCTGACCATCAAGCACCCGGAGCTGATCCGCAAGGCGATCATCTCCTCGGTGTCGTTCCACCCCGACGGCGACCGGATCGAGAACACCGAGGCGATCGGCGAGATGAAGGTGGAGATGATCGCCGGCACGCCGATGGAGGCGGAGTACCTGCGCAAGTCGCCGCACCCGGACCTGGAGCACCTGCAGGCCCTGCTGACCAAGCTCGGCGGCTACGACAAGGGCGTGACCGGCTGGTCCGACGACGACATCCGCGGGATCGCCGCGCCGACCCTGATCACGGTGGGCGACTGCGACGCGGTGAAGCTGGAGCACGCCGTCCGGTTCCTGCAGCTGCGCGGTGGTGACGTCAACGGCGACTTCGTCGGTGTGCCGTCCTCGCAGCTGGCGGTGTTCCCCGGGACCACGCACTTCTTCGGCCTGGCCCGCACGGACCTGGCCCGCGACGTCGTCCTCACCTTCCTCGACGCCCCGATGCCGGAGGCCTGACCCGCGCGGGGGAAGCAGTTCCCTCGCGTGGGGGATCCCGGACGCCGGCGGCGGGAGCATGCTCCAGACATGCTGAAAGCCTGTCGCCGGTGGCCGGAGTGGATCGGACGCGCCGCGCAACTCTGGGCGGTCCTGTACGGCGCTCTGGCCGTCTACTGGACCGCTGGCGGCCGGACGGGTTTCCCGGTCGCGAACGTGCAAGGCGAGCCGCCCGGCGGAGCCACCGTCGGGACGGCGATCGCACTGCTGCTGGTGACCGGGTGTGTGGCCGCGGTGATGTCGGCCCGGTCGACGTCCCGGGTCGCCGTGCTCGGTTTGGCCTTCGCGACTGCCACAGCCGGGGTCGGCACGTTCGGACTGGCGCTGAGCGGCGTCGGCATGGTCGCGTCCGGCACCGTTGAGCGCCCGCTCGCGCTGGTGACCCAGCTGGCGGCCTTGGTCGGGGCAGTGCTGCTCTTCGCGACCGCACAGGCCCAGTCGCGCCGACGCCGGGACCGGTGCCCGCGCTGCGGAGGTCACCACCCGCTGCCTCTCCGGCCCGGTGCACCCCTGTCGCGGCCGCTCAGGCGGCGGTCGTCGACGCGCAGTCGCCGTACGTCGTACCTGCTGCTCCTCGGCCTCTTGCCGTGGGCAACCGTGAAGACGGTCTGGATCCTCGGCGGGTCCGCACTGGGCGTGACGAACAGCGAGTGGCGCTCCACGATGAGCGAGAGCGACCAATCGGCGCTGACCCGGCTCTTGGAGTCCGCCGGCATCGACATCACCGTCTTGGCCGCGCTCGCCGGCGCCGGCCTGGTCGTGGCACTCCTCCACACGTACCGGCTCCCCCGCTGGCTCCTGCTCCTGCCCGCCTTGACCGGGGCGGCCAGCCTCACGCTTTACGGCGTACCGCTCGTCATCTGGGGTTCGCTCACGCTGGCCGGGGTGGCAACGGCTGAGGGCGATCCGGGGCCGTTCACCGCGAGTGGGCTGGCCTGGATGGTGGTCTTCGGCGGGCTCGCGTTCGGCGGGCTCGGAGCCGCGCTGGCGGTCAGCGCCCGGTCCTACCTGCGCCGTACTCAGCCGATTTGCGCACCCACGGGCTGGCGCCACAGCGGGCTGGGGCTACGATTGAGGTAGCACCGAACGTCGGCAACCCTTCACGACGCCGATTGCCCCGCTAGGGTGCGCCAGCGACGCAGTTCACGACCGTCTGTCCAGCGGCCGCGGGCCCCGTCGGAAGCCAGCGTGTTGTAGCGCCGGCCTGA
Source organism: Kribbella sp. NPDC002412 (assembly GCF_053592935.1). Lineage (NCBI taxonomy): Bacteria > Bacillati > Actinomycetota > Actinomycetes > Propionibacteriales > Kribbellaceae > Kribbella > Kribbella sp. NPDC002412. The sequence continues at coordinate 92,482 of NZ_JBSFBL010000018.1, read as the reverse complement.
GCATCGAGTGCCGGTGAGCACCCCGGTCACTCGGCATCGCGTCGCGTGGTGTGCCGCCGTGCGGTGGTGTGTTCGGCCGCGGCACCGGTGCCGCGGCAGACCGAGGAGGATTCTTTGGCCCGACGAGGCCAGCGCCAGTCCGGCGCTACGCGTAGCGCCACCCCACGCCGGCGTCGTGTCCGCGACGCCGAGGGGATCATGCCCGTGCTCGCCCGCGCCGTGCGGGAGGTCGAGGGCGCCGTCCAGCGCGGTGCCGTCCAGGCGTCCGTGCGGACGAAGTTCCAGGTCATCGCGCTGCTCGTGCGCGAGGAGCGGGCCCGGGTGAACGCCGACCAGTCGGCCGCCGAGGCCGACCGCACCAAGCAGCTCCGGCGGCTCGACGGGATCGCGACGATCCTGGCCAAGACCGCCGCTCGCGACACCTCGCTGCTGGCGCTGCTCGCCGAGGACGCCACCGTCTCCCCCGCAGCCGCCGCGCTCAAGCGCGAGATGATGCTGGACGCCGGGCTGGAGGCACCCGCCGAGGAGCCGAAGCGTGCCGAGCCGGCGCCGGCCAACACGTCGACGGCGCGCCGCGTCGTACCGCAGTCGGTGGTCCAGCGGCAGCTCGCCAACCCGTTCCTCACTCCGGACTTCTCGTCGCCCGCGCCCAAGCAGGTCCGCCCGCAGCGGCTGGCCGGCTGGGAGCTGCTCGGCCCGCTGTTCAAGTCGTTCGAGTACGCCACCGCCTCGGCCAGCAAGACCCTGCCCGAGCCGACCTCCCTGCGGACGGCGAACGGCCAGGAGCTCATGCTGCACCAGGCCCGGCTGATCGCCGCGGTCGCGAACGGCCACCGGACCTTCCTGCTGGCAGACGAGCCGGGGCTCGGCAAGACCGCTCAGGCGCTGCTGGCCGCGCAGGCCGCGAACGCCTACCCGCTGCTCGTCGTCGTGCCGAACGTCGTGAAGACCAACTGGGCCCGCGAGGCCGGTCTCTGGACGCCGCGGCGCAAGCCGACCGTGATCCAGGGCGACGGGGACACCATCGACGGGTTCGCCGACATCGTCATCGTCAACTACGAGGTGCTCGACCGGCACGTCGGCTGGCTCGGCGACCTCGGCTTCCGCGGCATGGTCGTGGACGAGGCGCACTTCATCAAGAACAAGAAGTCGCAGCGCTCGCAGAACGTGCTGCACCTGTCCGACCGGATCCGGTCCTGGACCACCCGGCCGCTGCTGATGGCGCTCACCGGCACGCCGCTGATCAACGACATCGAGGACTTCGCGGCGATCTGGCAGTTCCTCGGCTGGATCGACGACAAGAGCCCGCGCGCCGAGCTGACCGAGAAGCTGGAACAGTCCGGCCTGACCCCGGCCGACCCCGGCTTCTACGCGGCCGCCCGGGCCAGCGTCATCGACCTGGGCATCGTTAGGCGCCGCAAGGTCGACGTGGCCGCCGACATCCCGGCCCGCCGGGTGGCCGACCTGCCCGTCGAGCTCGACGACGCCGCCGGCCGCTCGATCCGGGCCGCCGAGCGCGAGCTCGCCGACCGCCTGGTCGCTCGCTACCACGCCGTACTCGCGGCCCGCGACAGCGCCGACGAGGTCGACGGCATCGACCACGACCTGGTCCGCCGGGTCGCCGAGTGGGAGCGCGCCGAGTCGGCCAAGTCGAAGTCCGGCGACAACATCTTCAACCTGGTCCGCCGGATCGGCGCCGCGAAGGCCGGGATGGCCGCCGACTACGCGGCCCAGCTCGCGCACAACGTCGGCAAGGTGGTGTTCTTCGCCCGGCACATCGAGGTGCTGGACGCCGCGGAGAACCTGTTCACCGAGCGCGGTATCGAGTTCTCGTCGATCCGTGGCGACCAGTCCCGGACGACGCGGCAGAAGAACATCGACGCGTTCGTCAACGACCCCGAGGTCTCCATCGCCGTCTGCTCGCTGCTGACGGCCGGTGTCGGCCTCAACCTGCAGGTCGCGTCGAACGTCGTACTGGCCGAGCTGTCCTGGACGAACGCCGAACAGGAACAGGCCATCGACCGCGTGCACCGGATCGGTCAGTCCGACCCGGTCACCGCGTGGCGGATCATCGCCGCGCAGACGATCGACACCCGGATCGCGGACCTGATCGACAGCAAGGCCGGCCTGGCCGCCCGCGCACTCGACGGCTCCGACGAAGAGGTCTCCAACTCCGCCGACTTCCAGCTCGAGGCCCTCACCGCCCTCCTCACCAAGGCCCTCACCGACTGACCTGCACTCCCGGTGAGTCGAGCCGCGAGGCGAAGAGTTCAGCGAGGTGCATCGTGGGGACCTGGGCCAGGTCGTCGAGCTGGAAGCGGCAGGACATGCCGTCGGCGAGTACGACGGCATCCGGGTGGGACCGTACGGCGGGGAGCAGGTGTGTCTCGGCGATGGCCACCGAGATTTCGTAGTGTCCTGCCTCGACGCCGAAGTTGCCGGCCAGGCCGCAGCAGCCGGGGACTCTGGTAACGCTCGCGCCGGCGCGTTGCAGGAGATGGTGATCTGCCGACCAGCCGAGGACCGAACTCTGATGACAGTGCGGCTGCGCGACGACCTCGACGCCGGTGAGGTCCGGTAGGTCGAGGCCCAGGTTTGTCACCAGCTCGGCGAAGGTGAGCACGCCTTCCGCAACCAGCTTCGCCTCGGGCGCGTCGGTGAGCTCGATTGCGTCACTCCGCAGGGTCGCGAGACAGGACGGCTCCAGCCCGATCACCGGCACACCCGAAGCCACATAGGGCGCCAGCGTCCCAACGGTCCGCTCGACTATCCGCCGGGCCCGCCCAAGCTGCCCGGTCGTGATCCAGGTCAACCCACAGCAAGCGTTGTCCCCGATCACCCGCACCGTCAGCCCGCTGGCCTCGAGAAACCGAATCGCCGCCAACCCAGACTGCGGAAAGAAGTAATCAGTAAAGGAATCCGCCCAAACCCAAACATCAGGCACGTCATCCACCCGACCGGCACGCCGATTTGTGCGGCGGGCTGAGCGTCTGAGTGTCTTCTTTGCGAAGGGTGGGATTGTGCGGCGGGGGTCTATTCCAGCTGTGAGTTTGGCTAGTTTTGCGGTTGGGGTCAGGCGCATCGAGAGGTTCGCCAGGGTGGCGATGGGGGCTGCTAGGCGCGCCCAGTGTGGGAGTCGCCCTAAGGTGTAGTGGGAGCGGGGCCGGCGTTTGGCTTTGTACTTCTGGAAGAGGGCTTCGGACTTGTAGGTGGCCATGTCCACGCCGGCGGGGCAATCTGACGAACAGCCTTTGCAGGACAGGCAGAGGTCGAGGGCCTCGTCGACGGCCGCGTGGTCGAGGCCGTTGATGAGGGATCCGTCGAGCGCTTCCTGGAGGACGCGGGCGCGGCCGCGGGTGGAGTCCTTCTCGTCGCGGGTCGCTAGGTACGACGGGCACATGACGCCGGTGGTCTTCGGGGCGACGCAGCGGCCGACGCCCGTGCAGCGGTGGACGGCTGCACCGAGGTCGCCGCCGTCGTGGATCAAACGCAGTCCCGGACGCTCCAGCGTGGTGCGCGGGCGGATCGGTCGGAGGTCGTCGGTGATGGATGCCGGTTCGACGATGATGCCGGGGTTGAGCAGGTTGTCCGGGTCGCAGATCTGCTTTGCCTGCGCGAACAGGCTGATCGAGGTCTCGTCGTACATCATCGGCAGTAGCTCCGACCGGACCCGTCCGTCTCCGTGCTCACCGGACAGCGAGCCGCCGTACTTCTTCAGCGTCGCCGCGCACTCGAGCATGAACTCCCGGAAGCCGGCGGCACTCCCCGGGCGACCGGCCTCGAACGGGAAGTCGATGCGGCAGTGGACGCAGCCGTCGCCGAAGTGACCGTACGGGTACCCGCGCAGGCCGTGCGCGGCCAGAAGCTCCTCGAAGTCGCGCAACCAGGCGCCGAGGTACTCGGGCGGGACCGCGGCATCCTCCCAACCGGAGTGGGCCGGCGTCGGCAGACTCACTCCCGCAAGCCCGGCGCCGTCCTCACGGATCCGCCACAATGCGGCCGCCTCGGCCGCATTCGTGACCAGCTTCGTCTCGAGCGCCCCGGACGCGGCCGCGAGCCGGCTGATCAGCTCGGGCCCGTCCTCGCCGGCGACCTCCGCGAACAGCCAGCCCGCGCCCTTCGGCAACTCCGGCACCGGCTTTCCCTTGCTGCGCACGAGATCCACGATCCGCGCGTCCATGCCTTCGCAAGCGATCAGGCGACCGGGCACAGCTGCCAGCAGCGCCGGTACGGCGTCTGCCGCGTCGGCCATCGTCGGATACCCGAGCACGAGGAGCCGCCGCCCCGGCTCGTCCGGCACCAGCCGAACGGTTGCCTCAAGCACCGTTCCGAGCGTGCCCTCACTGCCCACCAGGAAGCGATCCACTCGCCCACCGTTCTCCGGCAGCAGATGCTCCAGGCTGTAGCCACTCACCTGCCGCCCAAACCGCCCGAACGACGTCCGCACATGCGCCAGGTTGTCTCCCACCAACCCCACCAAGCGTTCCGCCGTAGCCCCACCCCCGCGGACGTCCCCACCCGCTCCACGCCCGACGTCCCCACCCACCCCACGCCCGACGTCGCCGCCGGCGTCGTGGTGGGGGTGGCTGGTGGCGGTGAGGGAGGTGGTTTCTCCGTTGCCGAACAGGACTTGTAAGGCTTCGACGTTGTCGGCTGTTCGGCCGTAGCCGAGGGCTCTTGAGCCGCAGGCGTTGTTGCCGATCATGCCGCCGATCGTGCAGCGGGTGTGGGTGGACGGGTCCGGTCCGAAGCGCTGGCCGTACGGCGCTGCGGCACGCTGAAGGTCGGCGTGGACGACGCCGGGCTCGACGGTCGCCGTACGTGCTTCGGGGTCGATGGCGACGATCCGCTGGAGACGGCGGGTGTCGACGACGATCCCGGGGCCGACCGCGTTGCCGGCGATCGACGTGCCGGCGCCCCGCATGGTGACCGGGACGCGCAGCTCCCGCGCGGCCGCATGGACGGCGAGGAGCTCATCCGTCCGGCGCGGCCGCACCACGACCAACGGGACAACGCGGTAGAGGCTCGCGTCACCGGCATACATGGCGCGGGCCAGCGCCGAATCATCGGCCTCACTGATGCCCCGTAACCTCAGCTCGGCGGCGAGCTCCGTCGCGTCGTGGCTGTTCCGCATCACACCGAGAAGTCCACCCCCTGCGCCAGCGGAAGCTCACCGGAGTAGTTGATCGTGTTGGTCGCACGGCGCATGTACCCGCGCCAGGCGTCCGAGCCGGACTCGCGGCCGCCGCCGGTCTCCTTCTCACCGCCGAAGGCGCCGCCGATCTCGGCCCCGGAGGTGCCGATGTTCACGTTGACGATGCCGCAGTCCGAGCCCTCCGCGGAGACGAAGAGCTCGGCCTCGGCCTGGTCGCGGGTGAAGATCGACGAGGACAGCCCCTGCGGAACATCGTTGTTCAGGGCAATGGCCTCGGCGAGGTCGTCGTACGTCAGCACGTAGAGCAAGGGCGCGAACGTCTCGGTCCGCACGATGTCGCTCTGGCTCGGCATCGTGACGATCGCCGGCTCGACGTAGAACGCATCCGGCGCCGCGTCGGCGAGCACCCGGCCGCCGCCGGCCACTGTCTTGCCGCCTTCGGCTCCGGCCTGGGCGATCGCCGCGGTCATCACGTCGTACGCCTTGCCGTGGATCAGCGGGCCGACCAAGGTGCCCGCGGCCATCGGGTTGCCGATCGGGAGCCGGGCGTACGCCTCGACGAGGCGATCGGTGAGTTGCTCGGCCACCGAGGAGTGGGCGATGACGCGGCGCATCGTCGTACAGCGTTGTCCTGCCGTCCCGGCGGCGGAGAAGACGATCCCGCGCAGGGCGAGATCCAGATCGGCCGATGGCGCGACGATGGCTGCGTTGTTGCCGCCGAGCTCGAGCAGCGACCGGCCGAACCGGTTGGCGACCCGAGGTCCGACGGCCTTTCCCATCCGGCTGGACCCGGTGGCGCTGACGAGTGCGACACCGGGGTGGTCCACCAGGGCTTCACCGACCTCCGGGCCGCCGACGACGACCTGGGACACATCCGCCGGCGCGCCGGACTCCGCCAAGGCACGGTCGAGCAGCGCCGCGGAGGCCCAGGCGCACAGCGGCGCTTGCTCCGACGGCTTCCAGATCACGGTGTCGCCGCACACCAGGGCAATCGCGGTGTTCCACGACCAGACCGCGACCGGGAAGTTGAACGCGCTGATCACACCGACCACGCCGAGCGGGTGCCAGGTCTCCATCAGCCGGTGGCCAGGGCGCTCGGAGACCGCCGTACGCCCGTAGAGCTGACGCGACAGGCCGACCGCGAAGTCGCAGATGTCGATCATCTCCTGCACCTCGCCGAGGGCCTCGGAGGTGATCTTGCCGACCTCGGCGCTGACCAGCGTTGCCAGGTCCGTCTTGTGCTCGGTCAGCAGCTCGCCGAAGCGCTTGATGACCGCGCCGCGCGCCGGCGCCGGGACCTTTCGCCACTCCCGGAACGCGGCGTTGGCGCGAGCGACCACGTCGTCGACGGAGCCCGCCTCGTCCCAGCGCACACCACCGAGGTCTCCCCCGTTGATCGGCGACCGGTGACTCCGCTCACCGGCGATGGTGGCGGCGTCGACGCCACACGCCCGCGCAGCGGCCAGCGCCTGGGCGCCGAGGATCTCGGAACCGGGAATCTCGGTACGGGACATGGTCGCTCCTTGTGCGATCGGATGGTCAGACAACGTTCAGCTCCGGGCGTGCGCCGGCCGCACTGAACCGCTCGGCGTCGAGCGAGGTGACATCGACGACCGGCTCGCGATCCAGGCAGAGATCGCGGAGCACCTCCCCGATCGCCGGCCCCATCAGGAAGCCGTGGCCGGAGAAGCCGCAGGCGTACACGAACCCCGGCACAGTTCGCGAGCGGCCGATGACCGCGTTGTGGTCGGGGGTCATCTCGTAGAGCCCGGCCCAGCCGCGGCCGATGCCCACCTCCCCCAGCGCGGGGACGCGGCGCTCGATGGCCTCGGCCAGCGTGGTCAGCCAGGCCGGGTCCCGGGACGTGTCGAAACTCCACGAGTCGACCGCTTCGGGGCAGCCGACCAGGAGTCCCTCGCCTTCGCGGTGGAAGTACAGCGAGGTGGTGAAGTCGATCGTGAACGGCGTCTCCGGGTCGAGACCGGGGATCGGTTCGGTGATCGCGATCTGGCGGCGGAGCGGGACCACCGGCAGGTCCACGCCGACCCAGCCGCCGACCTGCGCCGACCAGGCGCCGGCCGCGCAGACCACCTGGTCCGTGCGGAGCTCTCCGGCAGCGGTGACGACCTTCACGATCCGGTTGCCGTCGGTCTCGATCCCGGTGGCCGGGCAGTTGGTGAGGATCGTCGCCCCGGCTGCGCGGGCCGCCTTTGCATAGCCCTGGACGACCGATTCCGGCGTACAGTGCCCGTCCCGCGGCGACCAGGCCGCGCCGACGATGCCGGTGCTGTCGATCAGCGGTGAGAGCCGTTTCGCCTCGGCCGCGGAGATCATCCGGCTGTCACCTCCGGCGGCGTTGTGCAGCGCGACGTTACGCTCGAACACGGCCAGGTCGTCGGCGTTGTCGACGAGGAACAGGTAGCCGGTCTGGTGCAGGTCGATCTCGGTGCCGAACAGGTCGCCGAAGCGCTCGAAGACGTCGAGGCTGCGCAGGCCGATCCGGATGTTGACCTCGTCGGAGAAGAACCCGCGCACACCACCTGCCGCGTGACAGGTCGATCCTTGGCCGAGCGCGCCCTTCTCGAGCAGGACGACCCGCTTCCCGGCCGCCGCGAGGTGGTACGCCGCGCTGACACCCATGATCCCGCCGCCGATGACGACCACATCGGCGGCCGCGGGGAGGGTGCGAGCGCGACTCATGGGGACCACTCTTCCGTGGGACGGCGGCTGGGCGAAAGTCCCGGCGGGCAACTATCCGTGACGGGAGGGTAAGAACGCGTTCCGGCCGAGGTGTCCATCTCAGCGCACGAGACCGGCGCCCTGCCACCAGGACAGGGCGCCGGTCTCGCGGGTGAGGGCAAGCAGTTCTTTCGCTATCGGGACAGCGGAGCTCCGCAGGTGTTGCAGAAGCGGGCTCCTGGCGGGTTGTTGCGGTGATCGCAGCCGGGTGGATTGGCCGGCGGTTGCGGTCCGTACTGCGGCATCGCTGTACCGACGAAGGCCGGTCGTTCTACTGGCACCGGCCTTGTGCGGTTGCGCTGGTACCAGACGAGGACGCCACCCGCCAGGACGAGCAGGAGCGCGACCCCGCCGGGCAACCACCACGGGAAGCTGCCGCCGGAGTCGGCCACCGGGACCGCCAGAGGACCGTTGCCAGCGGATGCATCGTCCCCGGTGGCAGCCCGGGGCGCGACCGGGTTCACGCCGTGCTGGCGCAGGAACGCCCCGAGGTCGGTGGTGTCGGTGATGAAGTTGAAGTTCTGCTGGTTGCGCAGCAGGAAGCTGTTCACGCCGAGCACGTTGCCGCCCTCGTCCACGGTCGGGCCGCCGGACATGCCGCCGCTCAGGTCGGCGTTGACCTCGGTCTGCGGCACGCCCTTCGGCGAGGTCTGCTGCGAGCTCGCCGTACCGGTCTTGAAACTGGCTCGCTGGTTCTCGTCGATCACCTTCCCGACCGCGGCCGGGAACCCGATCGAGATCAGCTTCGTGCCGACGGCCGGGTCCTGCGTTGCGATCGGCAACGGAAGCGCGCCCGAGATGCCGGACACCCGCAGCAGCGCGACGTCGCCGTCGTTGAAGGACTTGTAGTCGATGATCTGGGCGTTGTGGTCGAACTTCACCGGCCCGCCGACCGACTCGGGCTGGGTGATGCGGACGCGCGTCTCCGGCTTGCTGCCCTTGCTGCCGCCCTCGACGTCCCAGTTCTTCACGGCGTACTCGAGCCAGTCCTTCGCCTTGGAGATCTGCTTGGCCTTCTCCATGAAGAGCAGCGCTTCGATGATCAGATCACGCCGGATCTCCTGCGGGTCGACGCAATGGCCCGCGGTGACGAGGTCGCCGGTGGCGCTGACGAGGAAGCCCGAGCACGTCCCTTCGACGACCATCGGCTCCCGGACGACGTCCTCGCCGCCGCCCTCGGTCGGATAGCGCACGTTCGCGACCGTCCTGATGTGCAGCGCGACGACGCTCTTCTCCAGCTCGGCGCTCTGTACCGGCTCGGCCGCCGACGCCGTGACCGGCGCCATCACCCCCAGCGGCACCAGCAGAGCCGCAACCTGCACCCGTCCAGAGCCGCAGCCCGTCATCACCCGCCGGTAGGCGACTAGTTGCTCAGGGCAATCCGGCGCCAGGTGTCCCCTTTTGCCCAGCGCTGCATTCCGGAATGCACGGTCCGCGACACAAAGGCACCAGCAGGTGTGTGTGACCAGCACATGGCGCTCGGCGGCGGCAGCCAGAAGCATCGGCGGGAAGAGTTCGCCCCCAACTCGATGCGAGGTGCCTCATGAGTCTTGACGTCGTACGGCGGTTGGCAGTGGTACTCGCGGTCGTCGCCGGCTTCATCGCCGTACCAGCGCCCGTTGCGCAGGCCGCCGCCCTCCAGGAAGTGACCGGATTCGGCACGAATCCGGGCAACCTCAGGATGTTCCGCTATGTTCCTGACGGTCTCGAACCGCGACGGCCGCTGGTGGTTGCGTTGCACGGGTGCACGCAGTCGGCGGCAGCGTACGACGTCGAGCCCGGCTGGGTCGAGGTCGCCGAGCGGATGCGGTTTGCGCTGCTTCTGCCTCAGCAGCAAAGCTCGAACAACCTGAACTCCTGCTTCAACTGGTTCGAGACGGGCGACACGACGCGGGGTTCCGGCGAGGCGCTGTCGATCAAGCAGATGGTGGACCGGATGCGGTCGGACTTCGGGTCTGCGAGAAGCTACGTCACCGGGTTGTCCGCGGGCGGTGCGATGACTTCGGTGATGCTGGCGACGTACCCGGAAGTGTTCGCGGCCGGCGCGGTCGTCGCGGGCCTGCCCTACCGTTGCGCCACGACCGTTGCGCAGGCCTTCTCCTGCATGTCGCCTGGCACGAACCTGACGCCACAACAGTGGGGCGACAAGGTCCGGGCCGCTTCGACCGGACCATGGCCGACGATCTCCGTCTGGCACGGCACCGCCGACTCGACAGTTGCCTACAGCAACCTCAACGAACTCGTCGAGCAGTGGACCAACGTTCACGGCACGGACCAGACGGCCGACGTGTCGGATACCATCAGCGGCTATCCCCACAAGATGTATCGCAACAGCGCCGGACAGTCCGTGGTGGAGACGTACTCGATCACCGGGATGAATCACGGGCAGCCGATCGACCCCGGTACGTGTGGCACGACTGCGCCGTACATCCTGGACGTCAACGTCTGTGCGGCCGAACACATTGCCCGCTTCTGGGGTCTCGACGATGCCCCGACGTCGCCCGGCACCCAGGCGTTCCCGAGCATCGACAGTCACGACGGCTACGTCAAAGCCCAGTCCGACGGCTCCGCCCCCGTCGTCGGCACTCTGCCCAACCTTGCTGTCGGGCAAGGCACCGACGGCAAGCAGAACCGCGCCGTACTCTCCTTCGACACCTCGACCATCCCCGACGACGCCACCATTACGCGGGCCTGGCTGACCGTTACATCGGCCTCAGCTGTTGGCGACCCGTGGGCCGGCTCCAACCGGCTCCTGATCGACCTTCACACCGGCTGCCTCAACGCCTGCACGACTGAACCTGCCGACTGGACAAGCCCCCCAACCACCGCAGCCGTGGCCGCCCTCCCGCCCTTCACCACCGGTCCGGCCACCTCCACCGACTTCTCCCGCGCCACCATCAACCGCACCGGCCCCACCCAACTCAAACTCCGCTTCGCCCAGACCCCCACAACCACCGCCTACCGGTTCCTGTCGCCGGGAGCACAAGCCACCCTGCACGTCACGTACGGCGATTAGCGCGCCGTTCTGGCCGGGGCAAAAGAAGAGGCAAGGAGAACGGATCTCCCTGCCACTATCAACCTATAGCGCACTGGGGGACTTGCCGCAAGCCCATGTTGGTGCTGCAGAATCGCGGTCCTCAGCCAGAACAATCTCGATCAGGGGGCTTGATGATTGACGTGATCGTTGCCGGTGGCGGGCCGACCGGGATGATGCTGGCCAGTGAACTGCGGCTGCACGGCGTCCACGTGGTGGTGCTGGAGAAGGAGTCCGGGCCCACCAAGGTCGTCCGGGCGCTCGGGCTACATGCGCGCAGCATCGAGGTGCTGGACCAGCGTGGTCTGCTGGAGCGGTTCCAGGAGCACGGGAAGCAGTTCCCGGTCGGCGGCTTCTTCGCCGGGATCCTCAAGCCGAACCCGGTGCATCTGGACAGCTCCCACCCGTACGTCCTCGGCATCCCGCAGAACATCACCGACCGCCTGCTCGCCGAGCACGCCGCCGAGGTCGGCACCGAGATCCGGCGGAACACCGAACTGGTCGGCCTGAGTCAGGACTCCGACGGAGTCACGGTCGAACTGGCCGACGGCAGTCAGCTGCGCTCGCGGTATCTGGTTGGGTGCGACGGCGGCCGCAGTACCGTGCGACGTCTGCTCGGCGTCGGGTTCCCCGGCGAGACCAGCCAGGTCGAGACGCTGCTCGGTGAGATGGAGGTGACGGCGTCAACGGAGGCGCTGATGGCTGCCGTCATGGAGATCCGCAAGACCGAGCTGCGGTTCGGGGCCATGCCGCTGCATGACGGCACGTACCGCGTCGTCGTACCCGCTGATGGGTTGACCGGGGACCGCACCACCCCGCCTACCTTCGAGGAGTTCAAGGGGCAGTTGCAGAAGTACGCCGGGACGGACTTCGGGGTGCACTCACCTCGCTGGCTGTCCCGCTTCGGTGATGCGACCCGCCTGGCCGACCAGTACCGCACCGGGCGCGTCCTGCTCGCCGGCGACGCCGCCCATATCCATCCACCGGCGGGCGGCCAGGGCCTCAACCTCGGCATCCAGGACGCCGTCAACCTCGGCTGGAAGCTCGCGGCCGAGGTCAACGGCTGGGCGCCCGACGACCTTCTCGACACCTACCACTCCGAACGGCATCCGGTGGCTGCCGACGTTCTCGACAACACCCGTGCCCAGATGGAACTCATGTCCACCGAGCCTGGAGCTCAAGCGGTACGGCGTTTGGTGTCAGAGCTCATGGACTTCGAAGACGTCCACCGCCTCCTCATCGAGAAGATCACCGCAACCGCCATTCGCTACGACTTCGGCTCGGAGCACGACCTGATCGGCCGCCGCCTCCCGGACCTCCCGCTCAAACAAGGCCGCCTCTACGAGCACCTCCACACCGCCCGCGGCCTCCTCCTGGACCAGACCGGCACTCTCTCGATCACCGGCTGGGAAGACCGCGTCGACCACCTGACCGGTGATCTCCCCCACCCAGCCATCCTTGTGCGCCCCGACGGCCACATCGCCTGGATCGGCGAGACCCAACAAGACCTCAACACCCACCTCACCAAGTGGTTCGGCACCCCTAGCAGCTGACCAGTGGACGAGGCACGGCTCGACTGGAGAATCGAGGACTACGAGCGGTACGCCAACTAGCCCTCACCCGCGCGCGGCGCCATACGCGGGATGGGGGCGGGGTGGAGGATTGGGCGGGATAGATTGTGGGGGTGCGGGGACTGCGTGGGCGGGGGCGGGAAGTTGCTGTGTTGGAGGGGTTGGTTGGGGCTGCGCGGGTGGGGCGGAGTGAGGTGTTGGTGCTCCGGGGGGAGGCTGGGGTTGGGAAGTCGGCGTTGCTCGAGGAGTTGGTTGCGCGGAGTGAGGCTTGCCGAGTTGCGCGGGCCGTGGGGGTCGAGTCCGAGATGGAGCTCGCGTACTCCGGGCTTCATCAGTTGTGCCAGCCGTTCCTCAAGCTGGCCGAGCGTCTTCCGGGACCGCAGCATGATGCGCTGGGTACGGCGTTCGGCGAGCAGGACGGCCCGCCGCCGGACAAGTTTCTTGTCGGCCTCGCCGTACTGAATCTGCTGTCCGACGCGGCGACCCAGCAGCCGGTGCTGTGTGTGATCGACGATGCCCAGTGGATCGATCTGATGTCTGCTCGGATCCTCGCGTTCGTGGCTCGGCGACTGGCGGCTGAGTCGGTGGTGATGGTGTTCGCCGTTCGCGACGGCGCGGATCACGAGCTGACTGGGCTCGCCGAGCTTGAGGTTCGCGGGCTGGGTGACGCGGACGCGCGGGCCCTGCTCGACTCGGTCCTGCCCGGGCCGGTCGACCCGCGGGTGCGGGACCGGATCGTGGCGGAGACCCGCGGCAACCCGCTCGCCTTGCTGGAGCTGCCGCATGCGTGGAGCCTGACCGAGCTGGCGGACGGCGTCAGTCCGGGCTCCCTCGCCAGCCGGATCGAGGAGAGCTTCGTACGGCGGCTCGAGGTCCTCCCGGCAGACACCCGGCTGCTCCTGCTCACGGCCGCGGCGGAACCGCTTGGCGACCCGACTTTGCTCTGGCGGGCAGCGGAGAAGCTTGATCTCGGGGCGGATCCCGCGGCTGCGGCGATCGCCACCGGACTGATCACGTTCGGCCGGCATATTCAGTTCAAGCATCCGATGGTGCGGTCGGCGGCGTACCGGCTGGCGACGCCGCAGGAGCGGCAGGCGGTGCACCGGGCGTTGGCTGAGGTGACCGATCCCGACGTCGATCCGGACCGGCGCGCGTGGCATCGGGCGAACGCGACACCGCTTCCCGATGAGGAGGTTGCCGCTGAGCTTGAGCGGTCTGCCGACCGGGCGCGGGCGCGTGGCGGGTTCTTCGCAGCCGGAGCGTTCCTGGAGCGGTCGGCGGCGCTGACGCTCGACCCGGATCGGCGGTCGCAGCGGTTGCTGGCCGCGGCGTCGGCCAAGCGCCGTGCTGGGGCGCTCGAGGCGGCGCTCGAGCTGCTCGGTAGCGCGAGCGCCGGTCCGCCGAACGCGCTACTCGGGGCTGAAGCGGAGCGGCTGCGCGGACAGATCGCGTTCGACCAGGGCCGAGCCGCCGAGGCAGCCCGCACTCTGCTCGCCGCCGCCGAACAGCTCGAGCCGCTTGATGCCGACCGGGCGCGGACGGCCTACCTCGAGGCGACCTCGGCAGCCATCTGGGCGAGCGGCCCAGATACCCCAGCAATCCTCGCAACCGCAGCAGCCGCGGCTCCCCCATCGGCCGAGCCACATCCACCGGCCGAGTTGTTGCTGCGGGCGCTGGCGTTGCGGGTCACCCGCGGATACGCGGTTGCCGCGGGATCGCTGGTCGAGGCGGAGGGTCAAGCTCGGCGGGCGGGTGCGCGCGGGGTGGAGGTTGATGGGCGGGTTGGCGGCATGGTCGCGGTCGAGGTGTGGGACTTCGAGGCGGCGGTCGAGTTCGCGCTTCGGGAGGATCGGGTGGCTCGGGAGACCGGGGCGCTTGTGCGGCTTCAGTTCGCGCTCGGCTCGCGGGCCCAGCTGCTGTGTTTGAGCGGTGAGTTGAGCGCAGTGGCCGGGCTTGTCGACGAGGATCAGCAGATCGCGGCGTCGACCGGGAATCCGCCGGGAGTGTACGGCGCTCTGCTGCTTGAGGCGTTCCGTGGCAACGAGGGTGAGGCCCGGCGGCTGGTCGACGCGACCCTTCAGGAGGCGAACGAACACAGCCAGGGTCGGCTGGCGGCATTCGCGTCGTACGCGGACGCGGTCCTCAACAACGGCCTCGGCAGGTACGACGTTGCCCGCGACGCCGCGCTTCGGGTGTTCGAGCAGGATGTTGTCGGGTACGGCGTCCTGATTGTCGGAGAGCTGGCCGAGGCGGCGTCGAGGACTGGCGACACCAAGCTCGTCGAGTCCGCGCTTGCCTGGGTGAGCGAGCGCGCCACGATCACCCCGACGGACTGGGGACGCGGCATCGAAGCGCGCGTCCGGGCCCTGCTCAGCGGGGACGAAGACGCCTATCGCCGGTCGATCGAGCACCTTCAAAGCACTGGTCTCCGCGTCGAGGTGGCCCGGGCCCAGCTGTTGTACGGCGAGTGGCTGCGCCGCGAAGGCCGTCGTGCCGACGCTCGCGAACAACTGCGGACGGCTCACGAACAGCTCGTCGCCATGGGGCTCGAGGCGTTCGCCGAGCGTGCCCGGCACGAGCTGCTGGCCACCGGCGAGACGGTCCGTAAACGTACGCCGGACACGCTCAACGACCTCACCGCGCAAGAGGCGCAGATCGCCGGGCTGGCGCGGGACGGGCTGACCAACGTGGAGATCGGGGCGCAGCTGTACATCAGCCCCCGGACCGTGGAGTGGCACCTGCGCAACACGTTCTCCAAGCTCGGGATCACGTCCCGCCGCCAGCTCCGGAAGGCGCTCACCCCGTAGAACCAGGGATGACCACGGGGGCGACAGGCTCGACCCGTGTCGACGATGGGAGGACGATCGTCGAAGGAGTCATCCCGTGGACACCAAGCTCAAGGCCGTCGTCGTACCCGTGTCCGATGTCGACCGGACCCGGCACTTCTACCGTGCGCTCGGGTTTCACCTGGACTGCGACCAGCAGGACGGCGAGGTGCGGGTCGTCCAGCTGACCCCGCCGGGCTCGTTGTGCTCGATCATCATCGGCTCCGGCATCGACTCGGCCCAGCCGGGGTCGACGGTCGGTGTGCTGCGGGTGCACGACCTGCCGTCGGCCGTCGCCTACCTCCACCTGCGCGGCGCCGCTCCGAGCCCCATCACCCGAACCGCAACTGGAGCCGACCAGGCCTCCTTTCGCGACCCCGACGGCAACCGCTGGCTGCTGATCGGCGGCGCACCCACGGCCGGAGCGCTCCCTTGAGCCGGCGGAAGACCCCGGTGCCAGGGGCGATACCAGGGACCACCACTGGGGCGAGCACGCGTCCGGGGAGCGACAGTCAGTGGTGTCGGAACCACAACTACAGGAGGAAGCAGTGAGCACCGATCTCAAGTTCGAGGCCGTCGTCATCCCGGTCACCGATGTGGACAAGGCGAAGGCGTTCTACCAGCAGCTGGACTGGCGGCTGGACGCCGACTTCGCGTTCGACAACGGTTTCCGGGTCGTCCAGTTCACCCCGCCGGGTTCGCCGGCCTCGGTGCAGTTCGGGACGAACATCACCACCGCCGAGCCGGGCTCGGCCCAGGGTCTGTACCTGATCGTCTCCGACATCGAGGCCGCGCGCAGTGAGCTCGCGGCGCGCGGTGTCGACGTGAGTGAGGCGTTCCACCCCGCGACCCCGGGCGCGCAGTTCCAGGCGGACGACAGCGGCCGGGTCGCCGGGCCTGCCGACGAGCGCGCCAGCTACAGCTCGTTCGCCACGTTCACCGACCCCGACGGCAACCGCTGGCTGCTGCAGGAGGTCACCAAGCGGCTGCCCGGCCGGGTCGACCCCGCGGAAACGACGTACACCTCGGTGGACGACCTGCGGCAGGCGCTGCAGCGCGCAGCGACCGCCCACGGTGAGCACGAGAAGCGCAACGGCGGCGAGTACGACGAGGCCTGGCCCGAGTGGTACGCCACCTACATGGTCGCCGAGCGGACCGGCCAGGAGCTCCCGCAATGAGCGACTACGACGTCATCGTGATCGGCGGCGGCTCCCCCGGTGAGCACGCCGCCGGGGCCCTCGCCGAGGGCGGCCTGCGGGTCGCGGTCGTGGAGTCCGAGCTGGTCGGGGGCGAGTGCTCCTACTGGGCGTGCATCCCGTCGAAGACCCTGCTCCGCCCGGGCGAGGCCGCGCAGGCCGCGAACGAGGCCGCCGCTCCCGCGACCGTCGACGTCGAGGCGGCCCTCGCCTACCGCGACTTCATGGTCTCGGACCACTCCGACGCCGGCCAGGAGAAGTGGCTCGCCGACAACAACATCGACCTGATCCGCGGCCGTGGCCGGCTGGCCGGAACCGGGGTCGTCGAGGTCGACGGACGCCGCTACACCGCGGAGCACGTCGTACTCGCGAACGGCTCCGACGCCGTCGTGCCGCCCATCCCGGGCCTCAGTGACCTCGACGGCGTCTGGACGAGCCGTGAGGCGACGAGCATGAAGGCGGTCCCCCGCCGCCTGGTCGTGCTCGGCGGCGGACCGGTCGGCGTCGAGATGGCACAAGCGGTACGGCGCTTGGGCGGCGACGTCGTCCTGGTCGAGTCGGCCGACCACCTGTTGTCGCGCGAGGCCGCACCGCTCGGTGAGGCACTCGGCGAGGTGCTGCGGCGGGACGGGATCGAGCTGATCATCGGCGCACGGGCGACCGCCGCCCGCCGCGACGGTGACGACTACGTGCTCGTGCTCGACGACGGTCGCGAGGTTCGTGGCGACCGGCTGCTGGTCGCCACGGGTCGCCGGCCGCGGGTCGACGGCATCGGGCTGGAGACGATCGGTGTCACGGCCGACGCCGGCGGCGTGCCGGTCGACGCTCGCCTGCAGGTCGCGGAACGTGTCTGGGCCGTGGGCGACGTGACGGGCCTCTGGCTGTTCACCCACGTCGGCAAGTACCAGGCCCGCATCGTCGCCGCGAACATCCTCGGCGAACCGCGGGAGGCCAACTACGACGCCGTACCGCGGGTCGTCTTCACCGATCAGCAGGCCGCGGCGGTCGGTGCCACGGAAGCGCCGTACAGCGCAACCATCGCGCTGCGGGACGTGGCGAAGACGGCCACCTACACCCACGAGTACGCCGGCAGCCCCGGATTCCTGACGCTGCTCAGCGACGGCGAACGTCTCACCGGCGCCTACGCCCTCGGTCCCGAGGCCGGCGAGTGGCTGCAGCAGGCCACGCTCGCGATCCGCGCCCGCATCCCGCTCGCGGTCCTCCGCGACACCATCCAGCCCTTCCCGACCTTCTCCGAGATCTACGTCTCGGCCCTCAAAGCTCTAAGGACCTCGTGAACACCCTGCGCATCTTCCTCATCCGTGGCGTCATCGCCATCGCGTGGGCCGCCGTCTTCGCGACGCTGGCCAAGTCCCTGACCACCGAAGTACCGGTCGCCGTCGGCGTCCTGCTCGTCCTCTATCCGCTGATCGACGCGGTCGCAACGCTGATCGACGCCCGCAGCCAGTCCGGTCCGACCAGACAATGGCTGCTCGCCAACGCCGCCTCGAGCACCGTTGCGGCCGTGGCCCTTGGAGTGGCCGCGACCGCAAGCGTCACGGCCGTCGTCGCCACCTTCGGCGTCTGGGCCACCGTCAGCGGCGCGGCGCAACTCATCGTCGTACTGCGTCGCCGTGCCCAGCTCGGTAGTCAGTGGCCGCTGCTGCTGGCCAACGGGGTCTCGGTCCTCGGCGGTGTCGCCTACCTGCTGGCAGCGGCGGGCGGCGACCCGAAACCGAGCATGCTGGCCATCTACGCGGCCACCGGCGGAACGGAGTTCGTCCTCCAGGCCGGTCTGCTCGCCCGCCGCCGCCGCAAGCAACTTGCCCAGGGCAACCAACTTCAGGAGGCGAGCAGCTGAGCGGCTTCCGGCAGCCAGTCAGACCTTGTCGGGATGCGGCCGCTACCTTAGTATCTACGTATGCGCGTAGATACGCAGCCACGCAGGTCGATTCCCGGCGACGAGCAGGTCGAGCTGGCGATCCGGGTCTTCCAGATGCTGGCGGACGCGACCCGGGTGCGGCTGCTGTGGGCGCTGCTGGACGGCGAGATGCCGGTCAACGACCTGGCCGCGGCGGTCGGCAAGTCGCCGGCCGGGGTCTCCCAGCACCTGGCCAAGCTGCGGATGGCGCATCTTGTCCGAACGCGGCGGCAGGGCAACCGGATCTTCTACCGGATCGAGAACTCCCACGTCAGCCAGTTGGTCGAGGACGCGATCTACCACGCCGAGCACTCCAGCGGGGGCTTTCCCGAGCACCATCGGTCCGCTGACGCCGTACCGCACGACGACCCGGCCGGCGCCTGACGACGCAGAGACGAGAGCGCCGATGAGCACGACTGACCACGAGCACCACCATGAACACGCCCACGGTCACGGGCATGACCACCGGAGCGGGCTGCTGGGCAAGGTCAAGGAGATCCTCGTCCCGCACTCGCACGACAGCGCCGACAAGGTCGACTCCGCGCTGGAGGCGAGCAAGGAGGGCATGCGCTGCCTGAAGATCAGCTTCGTCGGCCTGATGGTCACCGCACTGATCCAGACCTTGATCGTCATCTACACGAACTCGGTCGCGCTGCTCGGCGACACCCTGCACAACTACGCCGACGCGCTCACCGCGATCCCGCTGGCGATCGCCTTCGTCGTCGGCCGCCGGCGCGCGACGCGCAGCTACACCTACGGGTACGGGCGGGCCGAGGACCTGGCCGGCATCGTCGTCGTGGTGCTGATCGCGGCATCCGCGGCGTACGCCGGCTACGAGGCGATCACGCGGTTCATCCATCCCGGTGATGTGCGCCATGCCGGCGTACTGGCACTCGCCGGCGTGATCGGCTTCCTCGGCAACGAGGTCGTCGCCCAGTACCGGATCCGGACCGGCCGCCGGATCGGCTCGGCCGCCCTGGTCGCCGACGGGCTGCACGCCCGCACCGACGGCTTCACCAGCCTCGCCGTCGTCCTCAGCGCCGCCGGCGCCTGGCTCGGCTTCCCGCTGGCCGACCCGATCATCGGCCTGCTGATCACGCTCGCCATCCTGTTCGTCCTCCGCGACGCCGCCCGCGAGGTCTACCGCCGGCTCATGGACGCGGTCGACCCGGCGCTGGTCGACCGGGCCGAGGAAGTCATCCGCTCCACCCCCGGCGTCGTCGACGTGACCGGCATCCAGCTCCGCTGGCTAGGCCACACCCTCCGCGCCGAGGCCCGCATCAGCGTCGACTCGAACACCTCTCTGGTCGACGCTCACCACCTCAGCCACCAGGTCGAGCACGAACTGGTTCATGGCGTACGCCGCCTGACCTCAGCCACCATTCACGCCGAGCCACTCCCCCACGACTCCACCGCAGCCCACGACCTGGTCAGCCACCACCGGTAGCCGGTGGGGGAAGGACTCGTCGAGCGGCTCGCACGAGCACGACCGGGGCGCCTGCCAGACGTCCCGGTCGCGCCGCGACGAGGCCGGACGCGGGAGGTTCCCGCTCAGGGCCACCGCCTCACATCGGTCCCGCAGGACACGCTCGTTGACCGCCCACCACCAACGACCCTGCTGCTCAGCCCTCACGCCACGATGATCGGGGACGGACGGACCGACAACACGTGACTTTCGGCCCTGCTCCGCGGGCGGACGCCCACGATCAACTGGAACCGGGCGGGGGAAGCCGGTCGAGGGTACAGAGAAGAGGACCCCAGCCCATTCGACGTACCCCTGGACCCGCTGTTGCAGCAGCCTGGCTTCCCTCGCCCACCGATCCCGGTGTGGTTTCCGGAACTGTGGATACCGGTCCGGCCGTGATCATCATCGAGCGCACGGTTGTCGTGGACACGCCGGTCGAGCGGGCCTACGAGTATCTGGCCGACTTCGAGACGACGGTCGAGTGGGATCCGGGCACGGTCTCGACGCGGCGGGTCGACGGGGACGGCGGGCCGGGTACGACGTACCTCAACGTCTCCGAGTTCGCCGGGCGGAAGACCGAGCTGACCTACGTCGTGCTGCGCCGCGACGAGGGCGTGCTGTTCCAGTTGCGTGGGGAGAACAAGACCGTCGTCGCCATCGACACGATGACGTTCTCAACACAGAACGAACGCACTTCGGTCGGCTATCGCGCCGAGTTCACCTTCAAGGGCGTCGCGCGGCTGGCCGAGCCGCTGTTCCGCGGCCGGTTCGCCAAACTCGGCGACGAAGCCGAGGCCGGCCTGCGGAACGCGCTGCAGAGGCTCTGACCATGCCTCAGCGGCTTGCGCTTGTTACCGGGGTGACCGGGTACATCGGTGGGCGGCTGGTGCCGGAGTTGCTCGAGCGCGGGTTTCGGGTTCGCGCGATGGCACGGAATCCGGCGCGGCTCCGGGATCGGGACTGGTACGGCGAGGTCGAGGTCGTCGAGGCGGATGCCGGTGATCCCGGGCAACTGCGGGCGGCCATGGAGGGTGTCGACGTCGCGTATTACCTGATCCACTCGCTCGGGACCGGGCGGCGGTTCGAGGCGCGTGATCGGCACAACGCGCTCACCTTCGGGACGGCCGCGCGGGAGGCCGGCGTACGGCGCATCGTCTACCTCGGCGGCCTGTATCCCGACGGCGAGGAGCTCTCGCCGCACCTGGACTCCCGCCGCGAGGTCGGCGAGATCCTGCTCGCCTCCGGTGTGCCGGTCGCCGTGCTGCGCGCGGCGGTGATCATCGGCTCCGGCTCGGCGTCGTTCGAGATGCTGCGGCACCTCACCGACCGCCTGCCGGTGATGGTCACCCCGCGCTGGCTGAGCACGAGGATCCAGCCGATCGCCGTCCGCGACGTGCTGCACTACCTGGTCGGCAGCGCGTCGATGCCGGACGACGTCAGCCGCGGCTTCGACATCGGCGGGCCCGACGTCCTCACCTATCGCGACATGATGCAGCGGTACGCGAAGGTTGCCCACCTCAACCAACGCCGGATCCTGCTGCTGCCGCTGCTCACTCCCTCGCTGTCCAGCCACTGGGTCGGCCTGGTCACCCCGGTGCCGAGCAGCATCGCCCGGCCGCTGGTCGACAGCCTGGTGCACGAGGTCGTCTGCAAGGAGCACGACATCGCGCAGCACATCCCCGATCCAGCGCCGGGCCTGATCGGCTTCGACCGGGCGGTCGAGCTCGCCCTCAAGCGGGTCCAGGACCTGGACGTCACCACCACCTGGGCGTCCGCGTCGACCCCCGGCGCGCCG
The DNA here is from genome assembly GCF_053592935.1 of Kribbella sp. NPDC002412. Classification (NCBI taxonomy): domain Bacteria; kingdom Bacillati; phylum Actinomycetota; class Actinomycetes; order Propionibacteriales; family Kribbellaceae; genus Kribbella; species Kribbella sp. NPDC002412. The sequence goes on along the minus strand of NZ_JBSFBL010000018.1, from coordinate 70,781 downwards.
AGCGATCCGCTGCCGAGTGACCCGGACTGGTCCGGTGGTTCCCTGTACGTCGACGAGCGCGAAAGCGCCGTACCCGCGAGCCCGGAGCGGCTGTGGACCGTCATCGAAGGCATCGGGGGCGACAACGGGTGGTACTCCTGGCGGCTGGGCTGGTGGGCACGCGGACTGCTGGACCGGCTCTTCGGTGGCCCGGGCCTGCGACGCGGACGACGCAACCCGCGCGACCTGTCGGTGGGCGATCCGCTCGACTGGTGGCGGGTCGAGGAGATCGACGGCCAGCGACTGCTCCGGCTGCGCGCCGAGATGCGGCTACCCGGGCTCGCCTGGCTCGAACTGGTCGTCGACACCGACGACGACGGCACCACGGTCTTCCGGCAGCGCGCGCTGTTCCATCCGCACGGTCTCCCGGGCCACCTCTACTGGTGGGCGATCAAGCCGTTCCACGGCATCGTCTTCGGCAGCATGCAGCGCAACATCGCCCACGCGGCAGCCGAACTCTGATCCTCAGCGGGCGTCGCGTTTGGCTTGGCGGCGGGCGCCGGCGGCGCGGCTGGAGGCGTCCTTCTTCAGCCCGCCGGTGGTCTTGGTGGCGCGCCGCTTGGCGGGAGCGGGAGGTGGCGGCACGTCCACGGCACGCATCACGGGAGCCTCGACGGTGGGCTTGACGGTCGCCTTGGCGGCGCGTGCCGCTTCGATGCGCTCGTTCCGCAGCCGCCTGGACGCACCACTCGCGGCCACCGCGACTTCGCGGCTGACTCTTGCCAGTGCGGACTCGAACAGCTCGGCCTTGTCGCGGTCCCGCTGGTTCCTGGCGTACGACATGCCTCGGCCGCCGGCCTCCGCCACGGCGGCACTCGCGCCGCGCCGGTAGTTCTTCACGTACTTCGTCCGAGCCCGGCGGATCCGCTGGTGCAGCTCCAGGAGCTCGTCCTCGTCCAGAGTTTTCAAGGCGTCCCGGTCCGTTTCGGCCACCAGCAGGCGCTCGGCATCCGTCAACGAGTTCAGCAAGCCTTGATTCATCGCAGTCTCCTCGGCCGACGTACTCGAGTGTTGCCTGCGGGCCGCCCGGGTTGCTCATCCGCTGTGGGTGAATCTTCGCGGCGGACCCGGCCCGCGGCCGCGACAGCTGTGGACAGGGGCGCCGATCGGCGTGCGAGGATGCGGTCATGGCCAACTCGGACGTTGCCGAACATCTCGAGAAAGTGCGCTCCGCGAAGCGCCGCCGGGATGCCGAGACGATGCTCGGGCTGATGCGCCGCGTCACCGGCGAGGAGCCCCGGATGTGGGCGACCATCATCGGATACGGGCAGTACCACTACCGCTACGCCAGCGGCCGCGAGGGCGACGCCCCGGCCGCCGGCTTCGCACCCCGCGCAGCCGCCACCACGATCTACCTGAACGACGGGGTAGGAGCCCACACCGAGCTGCTCGACAAGCTCGGCCCGCACACCACCGGCGTCGGCTGCCTCTACATCAAAGACCTCACCGACATCGACCTCGACGTCCTCGAAAGCATCGTCCGGCAGTCCTACGAGTCCCTGACCTCCGGCACCTACACCCAGCGCGCCAAAGAGTCCGGCGACGCCTGAACGCCTCCGGAATGTGCCGAAGGGCCCGGTGATCCGGGACTGATGGCGCTGCCGCGCGGGGACTGCGCGCGCCAGGGTGGGAGGGCGGCCAGAGCGACGGCCGCCCGAGTCGAGGTGGGGCCAGATGACGACGACCAGTACGCCGACGCGGGACGAGGTCGGCATCCTGCTGACCGCGGCGACCCGGGCGCCGTCGATCGACGACGCCCAGTCCTGGCGGCTCGAGATCGACGGGCCGGTGATCGACATCCTGCTCGACTCGCCGCCGCCGGAGTCCGACCCGGCGGGCCGGCTGGCCAGGGTCGCGTTGGGGGCCGCGGCCTTCAACGTCCGGGTGGCCGCCGCCATGCTGGGCCATGAGACGACGATCGCGCTGGACCCGGATCCGGCCGTACCCGAGGTGATCGCCCGGATCTTCCTCGCCGACCGCCGCGTGCCGGTGCACGCGCTGAGCTCCCTGTACGGCGACCTGACCCGCAGCCACCCGCCGCGCGGCCCCGTGATCGACCAACCGGTGTCACCCATCGTCCTCGACCGGCTCGGTAAGGCGGCCCGGTCGGAGCAGGCCGACCTCTACTGGATCAACAAGCACCGACGTGGCGCATTGGCCGACGTGATCGAGCAGGCGCCGGCCGTGGCGATCCTGACCACCCGCGAGGAGGACCAGCGGGCCTGGACCCGATCCGGCCTCGCCCTGCAACGAGTGTTGCTGACGGCAACTTCCTACGGCCTGACCGCGTCGTTCCGCAACCCGGCCGGCGCCGACCGCGCCCAGCTCCGCGACCTGGTCCGCCGGACCGGCTGGCCGCAACTCGTCATCCGCGTCGGCTGCTGACCGTCTCGTACTGTCTTCTCAAGGGCGAGAGCACGGGAGGCGGACAGATGGCGAAGAGGGAGCGGTTGCCGAAGAAGGTGTACGAGCGGGAGCTGCTGCGGCTGCAGGCCGAGCTGGTCAAGCTGCAGGAGTGGGTCCGCGCCGAGGGCGCACGGCTGGTGGTCGTCTTCGAGGGGCGGGACGCGGCCGGCAAGGGCAGCACGATCAAACGCGTGACGCAGTACCTGAACCCCCGCGTCGCCCGGATCGTCGCGCTCCCCGCGCCGACCGAGCGGGAGCGCACCCAGTGGTACTTCCAGCGGTACGTCGAACACCTGCCGGCGGCCGGCGAGATCGCGCTGTTCGACCGCAGCTGGTACAACCGGGCCGGTGTCGAGCGGGTGATGGGCTTCTGCACCGTCCAGGAGTACGCCCGCTTCCTGCACCAGAGCCCGATCTTCGAGCGGATGCTGCTCGAGGACGGCGTCCTGCTGCGCAAGTACTGGTTCTCGGTCAGCGACACCGAGCAGGAGAACCGCTTCCGCAGCCGGCTCGAGGACCCGATGCGGCGCTGGAAGCTGTCGCCGATGGACCTGGAGTCGATCACCCGGTGGGAGGAGTACTCCCGCGCCAAGGACGAGATGTTCATCCACACCGACATCCCGGAGGCGCCTTGGTACGTCGTCGAGAGCGAGGACAAACGCGCCGCCCGGATCAACATGATCGCCCACCTGCTCTCGACCGTCCCCTACCGCGACGTGCAGCGCCCGCCCCTGGAGCTCCCTGCCCGGCCACCGTCCGGCGGCTACGAGCGGACACCCCGCGAAATGCAGACCCAGGTTCCCGACCACGCGGCGAGCCTGGTCAAGTGAGAGCGTCCCACCCGGCGGCGGGGACCGCCGGGTGGGAGCCGGGCCCTGGGGGGAACGGGCCCTCGGCCCCACCGGTTGCGCCCTCGGCGGAGCCTGTCGATCTGACGGCCGTCCGCTGAAGGTCAGCGTGTTCTCGGCTCGGCGCCGACCGGAACGACCACTACCGGACAGCGGGCGAGCTGAGCACACGCCGTACTGACGCTGCCGAGCGCCGAGTGGATGAGCGACGTCGTGGCGTGACTGCCGACCACCAGCAGCTCGGCGCGTGCGGATGCCTCGATCAGCACCTGCACCGGATCGCCGACGCTGATCTCGACCTCCGTCGGCGGCAGCGGCATGCCGCCCGCGGTCTCGACCTCGGCGCGGATGTTCTTCCGGGCCTGCGCCACCTCGGCCTCGGACAGCACGACATGCACGACCCGCATCGGAGCGTGCCGCCGTTGCGCCTCCCCCACCGCGAACCGCAACGCCCGCCGTCCACCGGACGAGCCGTCAACCCCCACAACGATCATCCCGCCGCCCTCCTCACCCCACCCTCCATTCCACCGCGCCCCGGCGTACCAGACCAGGGCCAAAGGTCCTCCGGCTCCGCGGATCCGTGTCCTACGCTCGTGCCCATAGCGTCAACGCCGAGGGGGTGCGATGACGGACGCTCTCGTCGAGACCAAGCTCTTCTTCCCTGCGCCACGGGCCGAAGTCGTCCCGCGGCCACGCCTCGGCGATCGCCTGCCGCGCGGCGGCCGCCTGGTCCTGGTCTCGGCGCCGGCCGGGTTCGGCAAGACCACCCTGCTGACACAGTGGCTGGGACGCTCCGAAGCCGCGGTCGCGTGGGTCGCCCTCGACGCCGGAGATCGCGAGGCCACGACGTTCTGGACGTACGTCGCCACCGCGCTGGACCGCGTTGTTCCGGGCGTCGGAGCCGGCGCCCTTCCGCTCCTGGAGGCGGGGCGGACACCGATCGAGACCGTGCTGACCGTGCTCCTCAACGAGCTGAGCGTGCTGCCCGACGAGGTCACCCTGGTCCTCGACGACTACCACCTCGTCGACGGCCCCGGCGTTCAGGCTGGGATGGTCTTCTTCCTCGACCACCTGCCTCCGCAGGTGCGGCTGATCATCAGCACCCGAGCGGATCCGGGCCTACCGCTCCCCCGCCTGCGCGCACGCGGCGAGCTCGTCGAGCTCCGGGCCGCCGACCTTCGGTTCACCCTCGCCGAGACAGAGACCTACCTCAACGAGCTGACCGGCCTGCAGCTCACCACCGAGGACCTCATGTCGCTGGAGGAACGCACCGAGGGTTGGGTCGCGGCCCTGCAGCTCGCCGCCCTGTCCCTCCGCGGTCGCAGCGACCCGGCGGGTTTCATCGCCGGGTTCGCCGGCGACGACCGGTTCGTCGTCGACTACCTCGTCGAAGAGGTCCTGGACCGTCAGCCCGACCCGGTACGGCGGTTCTTGCTGGCGACCTCGATCCTCGATCGGCTCACCGGTCCGCTGTGCGACGCCGTGACCGGCGACCAGGACGGCAAGGCGATGCTGGAGCGGCTCGACCGGGCCAACCTCTTCCTGGTCCGGCTCGACGACCAACGGCGCTGGTACCGCTATCACCACCTCTTCGGCGAAGTCCTCCGCTCCCACTTGCCCGACGAACGCGTTGACGTGGCGGAGCTGCATCGACGCGCCAGTTCCTGGTACGACGAGGCCGGCGAACCGATTCCCGCCGTACGGCACGCACTGGCGGCCGGCGACATCGGGCGCGCAGCCGACCTGGTCGAGCGGGCCGTTCCGGAGCTGCGGAGGAATCGTCAGGAACACACCCTGCGCCGGTGGATCGACGAACTTCCCGACGACGTGGTCGACCGCCGGCCAGTGCTCGCGATCGAGTTCGTCGGCGCGCTGATGGCCAGCAACGAGTTCGACGACGTCGAGCGCCGGTTGGACGACGTCGAGCGGCTACTGAGCGGTCCGGAGCAGGTCGTGGTCGTGGACGATCGCGAGCTGGCCAGACTGCCAGGAGGCATCGAGCTCTACCGGGCCGGCCTGGCCCTCATCGGGGGCGACCCGGGCGGCACCTTGGAGCACGCCGAGCTAGCGGTCGCCCGGGCTCCCGAGGACGACGACCTGACCCGGGCCTCGGCTGAAGCCTTGGCTGGACTCGCCGCGTGGACGACAGGCGACCTCGAAGCCGCTCACCGCAGCTACACCGACGCCAGCAACGGACTACACCGGCTCGGCTACGTCTCCGACGTACTCGGGTGTTCCATCACGCTCGCTGACCTCGAGACCACGCAGGGCAGGCTGCGGCAAGCGCAACGCACCTACGAGCGCGCTCTCGAACTCGCGACTGGCCAAGGGCTGCGGGGCACTCGCGACATGTACGTAGGCCTGAGCCAGATCGCGTTGGAGCGCAACGATCTGACCACGGCCGCCGAGCACCTGAGGCGTAGCGACGAGCTCGGGGAGCAGTTCGGGCTGCCGCAGAACCCTTACCGGTGGCGGGTGGCGATGGCGCAGCTTCGGGAGGCGGAGGGCGATCTCGACGCGGCACTCGGGCTGCTCGCCGAGGCGGAACGCGTGTACGTCGGCGACTTCGCACCGAACGTGCAACCGATCCCGGCTTTGCGCGCGCGAATGCAGGCAGCGCATGGGGACGTGGGTTCGGCGCTGGAGTGGGCGCGGCAGTACGGCGTGAGCGCGCAGGACGAGCTGTCATACCTCCGCGAGTACGAGCACGTGACTCTTGCCCGGATTCTGATCGCCGACGGGTCGCGCGATGCCACCGGCCTGCTGGAGCGACTGCTCTCCGCGGCGGACGCCGGCGGCAGACAAGGCACCGTCATCGAGGTTCTGGTGCTTCTGGCGCTCGCGACAGGTCAGGCCACGACGCTGGAGCGCGCACTGACGCTGGCAGAACCTGAAGGCTATGTCCGAGTCTTCTCCCGCGAGGTCCAGCCGCTGCTCAAGTCCCTCGACCGTCAGCGACCTGGCTGGCGGTACCTGCGCGAACTACTGGCGACTCCCCAGGCGCCGGCGGGCAAGCCGGCCCAGGATGACCTGATCGAGCCGCTGACCGAGCGCGAACTGGACGTGCTGCGCCTCCTGGCCAGCGAACTCGACGGCCCCGCCATCGCCCGCCGGCTCGTCGTCTCGCTCAACACGGTGCGAACCCACACCAAGAACATCTACGCCAAGCTCGGCGTCAACAACCGTCGCGCGGCCGTACGCCGGGCGCACCAGCTGAACCTGCTGTCCCGCAGCCACGTCCGCTGATCATCAGCGAGTTCACCACATGATGTGAGGCCGGCTCACCACAACGGCTCCTAGCTTGCAGCCATGAGCAGCAGATCCGGCAGCACCTGGTACGAGATCCGCCTTCAGGGGCGTCTCGACTCACGCTGGTCGGACTGGTTCGACGGGCTCACGCTCACCGCCGGAGCCGACGGCTCCACCACTCTCCGAGGTCCGGTCGTGGACCAGGCCGCCCTGTACGGCGTGCTGCAACGACTGCACGACCTCGGTCTGCCGCTGATCTCGATCACCCAGATCGACCCGAACACTGGAGACATGCCATGACCACCACAGCTCGACCCACGACCGCCACTCGCAGTTCCGGCGACCCCACGCGCAACCACGCCCGCGCCGCGGGCATCTTCTACCTGATCACCTTCGCGGCGTCCCTGCCCGCCTTCTTCCTGATCACAGCGGCCGTGAACCCCGACCTCACGGTCGCAGCCGGCCACGACAACCGGCTCCTGACAGCGGGCCTGCTGGACTTCGTCAACGCCCTCGCGGCCGTCGGCAGCGCCGTGGCGCTGTACCCGGTCCTCAAGCGCCAGAACCAGGCGTTCGCGCTCGGCCTGGTCACGTCGAGGCTCGTCGAGGCCTCGATCATCATGACCGGCGTGGTCAGCCTGCTCGCCGTCGTCACGCTCAACCAGGAAGTCACCGGCGCGACCGGCAGCACCCAGGCGCTCGTCGCGGTCCGTGACTGGACGTTCCTGTTCGGACCTGGGTTCATGGCCAGCTTCAACGCCGTACTGCTCGGCACCCTGATGTACCAGTCGCGGCTGGTCCCGCGGATCATCCCGACCCTCGGACTCATCGGAGCCCCGCTGCTCATCGGCGCCAATGTCGCGACCCTGTTCGGCCACAACGAGCAGGCCTCCGGCGTGACGATGCTGGCGACCCTCCCGATCGCCGTCTGGGAGTTCTCGCTCGGCAGCTGGATGACCTTCAAGGGGTTCAAGCGCCAGCTATCGTGAGGCAACCCGGGTCGCCCAGCGTGAGGAGAGCCTGATGGACCGGGTCAGCCGGCGCTTCATCACCCTCTACGCGCTGGCGACCATGGGCACCTCGCTGGTCTTCCTTGCTCCCCTGCTCGTCTCCTTGGCCCTGAAGGTCAACTCGCTCGTGGGAATCGAGCAGGCACCGAGCAGCCTTGCGCTCGTGGCCGGCGTCGGCTCCGTCGTGGCGATGATCGGCAACCCGTTCTTCGGCAAGCTGAGTGACCGTACGGCGTCGCCGTACGGCATGCGGCGGCCCTGGATGGTCGCCGGCCTGGCCGGCGGCTGTCTGGGCATCCTGATCGTCGCGCTGGCACCCAGCGTCCTGGTTGTCCTGGTCGGATGGTGCCTTGCTCAGCTGTCTCTGAACGCTCTGCTTGCCGCTCAGGTCGCGGTGCTGCCGGACCAGGTCCCGGTCGCTCAGCGTGGCGTGGTCGCCGGTGTCCTCGGGATCAGTCTGCCCGTGGCGTCGGTGGGCGCCACCTACCTGGTCCAGCTGTTCACCGGCAACCGCCTCGCGATGTTCTTGGTGCCCTGCGCGATCGGTGGGTTCTTCGTCGTGCTGTTCGTGGTCACGCTGCAGGATCGCCGGCTCGACCCGGCGGACAAGCCGGCGTGGTCGTGGAAGGAACTGGCCGGCGCGTTCTACGTCGACCCGCGCCGGAGCCCGGACTTCGCCTGGGCGTTCGCCAGCCGATTCATGCTGCTGCTGGCCTACGCCTTCCTCACCACCTACCAGGCCTTCTACCTGCTCGACCAGCTCGGCACCCCGGAGGCCGACGTACCGCACCAGGTCTTCCTCGGCACCCTCGCCCAGTCTGCTGCCCTGATCACCGCATCCTTGCTCGGCGGCGAGCTCTCCGACCGAACGGGCCGACGCAAGATCCTCGTCGTCATCGCGTCGATCCTGTACGGCGTCGCGCTGTTCGTGATCGCGGTCGCCGACGACTTCAACGGCTACCTGCTCGGCATGGGCCTGAGCGGACTCGGTTTCGGCCTGTACATCGCCGTCGACCTGGCACTCGTGGCCGACGTACTCCCGGACCGGGCAACGGCCGCGAAGGATCTCGGTGTGTTCAACATCGCGAGCGCGCTGCCCTTCTTCGTCGCGCCCGCTGTCGCGCCGGCGATCCTGGCGGCCGGCGACGGCAGCTACGCAGTGCTCTACACCGTTGCAGCCGTCTCGGCCCTCGCCGGAGCCGCGGCCATCCTCCCGGTGAAGCGCGTCCGCTGACGCGGCACCCGGCTCAGGTGAGGTCGGAGGTGTACGCGGCTTGCAGGTCGTCGTCCCAGGGCTCGGTCTCCGCGGCGAGCGAGTCGAGGACGGTCTCCGGGCGGGTCGCACCGGAGATCACCGAGAGCACTGGCGACGAGGCCAGGAGCGCACGGAGTTGCAGGCGTTGGACCGAGACGCCGCGCTCCTCCGCCTTGGCCGCAAGGTTGGAACCGCTTGCGGACCGCAGCGGTGAGTACGCAAAGAACGGCACCTGGTTGGCTTCGCACCACGCGAGCACGTCGGCCGACTCGCGGCCCATCGCGCTGTGCTTGTTCTGCACGGCGTCCACGCGAGCGACCGCGGTGGCGCGTTCGAGCTCGGCGACACTGACATTGGACAGGCCGATCCGCGCCACCTTCCCCTCGTCGCGGAGAGCCGCGAGGGCCGAGACGCCTTCTTCCACGGACTGCTCGGCGAGGTCGACCCGGTGCAGGTAGTACAGGTCCAGATGCTCGCCGCCGAAGACGCGCAGACTGGTCTCCACGTCCGCGCGGATCCGGGGTGCGCTGATGTCCGCGTCCCAGGTGGACTCGCCCGTTCGCGAGTGACCGCCCTTCGTGCCGACGATGACGCCCGTACCGTGAGCGGCTTCCGCGGCCAACTCCTCGCCGTACAAGGGGTTGTCGACGTGGGCGTACGCCCGGGCGGTGTCGAGGATCGTCGCGCCCGCGGCGATGCCGGCCCGGATCGTTGCCAGGTCACCCGTTCGGTCACGAGGGGCGAACGACAGCCCGGCGACGCCCAGCGCGACGCGTCCGACGAGCTTCGTCACTGCGTCTTCCCGCGGAGCCAGTCGGGAATGTACTGGTCCTCGCGCGGGAACTCCGCCAGGTCCGACGCATAGATCTCGGCGTCGACCGGCATCGACCAGGCGGGCTCGTTCTCGTAGTCGAAGTCCGTGGTGAAGTGCCCGTCGGCGGTGATCGCGATGGTTGCCGTCAGCCACGTCCCCTTGCCGGGCTGGTACATCTGCAGCCGGAGCGTCTCGAAGTGACCCTCCAGCCCCTCGGCCAGCGGATCCACCTGCTCCGCGTTTCCCTGGGCGTCGACCACGTCCGCGTCGAGCTCCGCGTACGGCGCCGTCGCGCGGTAGGTCGCCCGGACCTCACGCCAGCCGGCGGGCAAGTCGGACGTCAGGGCACGCGCGATCGCCTCGATCGTGCCCATCTCGTTGGTCATCTCGGTCATCAACGGTCCCGCCTCGGCTGGGGCTTGGTCTCCTTGAAGATACGCCGCGGCGATCTCCGGCCGTCATGGCGGTCGACCACCGCGCGTGCCGACGGCCGGCGGGTGATCCCGTCCGGGTAGCGCACGTCGATGGTGGCATGCACCTGGATGCCGGCCGCGCGGAGCGCCTGCCAGCTCTCCTCCATCCGCCGCCAGTTGTCGCTTCCCTTCACCGCCTGGTTCTGATTCCGCGACTGCGCGGTCAGATTGACCGCCTCACCGGGGCCGTCGAACGCCGTACCGAACAGGTGCCCGCCATCGTCGTTCCGCTGGCGATCGGGCTCGCCGGCTGCGCGCTGAGCGCTCAGATTGCGCCGTTCGTCGTTCTCCTTCGACGGCAACCAGCCGAGCCAGCCCTCCGCGTGGGTGACGCGGCCGGCCTTGTCGGTGGCGTACAGGTATCTGTCGTCGACCACGTAGACCGCGGACGGCTCCGGGGCCATCAGCCGATCGTTCCACCGATCCGCCCGGCCCGACTGCTCCTTGTGCAGAACCAGCCCGGCGTACCGCTCCGGCACCTGCACGACATCCCCCGGCCCGTACCCGACCGCGCGAACATCCTCCATGTCAGCAGGCAACTCGACCCGGTCAGCCACGCCCGCCACCCTAAGCCCCGTAACTTTCCCCCGCCACCGATTCGGGCGTGCTGGGGTTCACCACGGTGGGGCCGGAGGCGTCACCTGTTGCCGTGGCGGGTGGGGAGGTGGGGACGTCTGAGGCGGCCGCGGAGCTGCTTGCGCCAGGACCCAGTGCGCGACTGATCAAGGTCCGCTGCGACAGGCTCCGGTGCGGGTGCGCTGCGGTACGGGGTTGGGGTGTGGAGGCCGTTCGCTGTCGGGTCGAGGTCTATGTGTCGCTCAGTGCGCGAGACGGCGGGCCGGTCGGAACGGGCTGTCGTCTCGTGGGTTGTCGTCTCTCGGGTGACGGTGATCGGCCGGGACGGTGCGTCGGCCTTCGGCGGGGTTGTCGAGGGGTGCTCGTCGGCCAGGCTGGCCTGGACGGTGCGGTACTCCTCCTCCACGACCGGGTCGATCGCGTCTGTCTCGACCCGGCGGCGCCGGTTGGTGATGTAGTACGAGAGGCAGATCCCGGCCGCCCCGGCAAGCATGATGACCACCCCGACGACGTTGAGATCCACCGTCCCACTGTCATCACGAATGCCGAACGCGAAGATCGCGCCCACCGTCATCAAGAAGATCCCGGCCCCGATACTCATCACGCCTCCAGGGTTGGTCTGCCGTGACACCCCGGTACCCCGATCCCACCAACCGAGTCGCCGTGGTCGGTCTCGGGGCTGGGCTCAGGTGTGGAGGGTCGGGCGGTAGATGAGTTCCTGGGTGTGGCCGTCGAGGACGCGGCTCTCGAGCAGTTCCAGGTCGAAGTCGGCGGCGCCCTGGAAGATCGGGTCTACTCCGGTTTGCCCGGTGATCACCGGGAAGATCGTCACCTGGACGCGGTCGACCAGGCCGGCGGCCATGAGCGAGCGGTTCAGTGACAGGCTGCCATGGGAGCGCAGCGGTACGTCGGACTCCTGCTTGAGGCGGGCGACGATCTCGGCGGCGTCGCCGTTCGCGAGGGTTGCGTTCGCCCACTCGAGCGGGCCTTGCAGCGTGCTCGACACCACGGTGGTCGGCATGGTCATCATCCGGGTGTTCACCGGGTCGTCGACCGTGGACTCCTCCACACTCGGGCCGAGTGCCGCCACGAATTGCCGGTAGGTGTTGGCGCCGAGAACCATCCGTTGCTCCTCGCCGTACAGCTCGAGCCGCCGGTCGAGGAACTCGGGGCCTGCCTTGCCCCAGTACCCGCCCCAGTCGCCGCCGTCGTACGAGCCGAAGCCGTCGAGGGTGCAGAAGATGTCGAACGTGTAGATCGCAGTCATGGTGGCTCTCCTCGAGTCCGGTACGGCAGCCTGTCACCCCTGCTACGAACACCTCAGCCCCGATCCGACACCACCTCCGGGTTCATCGGCAATTGGTCGGCGGGCGGTGAGAGTATGTCGTGCCGACGGCGGCGATGACCGAAACTGCGAGAGGTTGCCTGTGGCTGTGGATGATGTGCGGGACGCGTACGGACGACGGGCCGACGAGTACGCCGACCTGTTCGCCTCGACGGAGGCCATGGACGAGCGGGACCGCAAGCTGGTGTCCCAGTGGGCCGGTGAGCTCACCGGCCGCATCATCGACGCAGGGTGCGGGCCAGGTCAGTGGACCGACTATCTGCGCCGCCAGGGGTGCGACGTCGAAGGTGTCGATCTCGTGCCGCAGTTCGTGGAGATCGCCCGATCGCGGTTCCCCGGGCACCCGTACCGGGTCGGTGAGCTCGACGACCTCGGCGTACCCGATCGCTCGGTGGCGGGGATCCTGTCCTGGTACTCGATCATCCACACCGCTCCGGACGACGTGCCGCGCATCCTCGCCGAGTTCGCGCGGTGCTTGCGCGGCGGCGGCGGCCTGGTCCTCGGCATGTTCGAAAGGCCGCGGGTCGAGCCGTTCGACCATGCTGTGACGACCGCCTACTACTGGTCGATCGAGGAGATGTCCCAGCGGCTCGTGGCAGCGGGCTTTCAGGTCGAAGCAACGGACAGTCGAATGGGCGAGAAGCGCCAACAGGCCACCATCATCGCGCGACGCGAGTTCCACTAGTCGATTCCCGCCTCCCCCGGCCCTCCGCCTGCTCGAGCCCCGGCAGGACATTTCTTCGGCCGGGTTGTCGGATCGGGGCTGTGGGGTTCGTGGAAGGGGTGAGCGACCGCCTACCAGAGGGCAGTCCACCGACCCGAACGGAACTGGGGCCATGAACCTGCCAGAGCTGAAACGTCTCTTCCGGGCCAGGCAGCTGCTGACGGTGCTGTCGGCGCAGTCCACCTCGACGTACGCCAACCAGGTGATCGCCCTCGTCGTACCGTGGCTGGTCCTGACCCGTACGGGCAGCGCCGCGAGCGCCGGCACCATCGCCTTCATCATGGGAATCGCCGCGCTGGCCGGCACCTTGGCCGGTGGTCTGGTGACCGACCGGATCGGCGGCCGCCGGGTCTCCATCCTTGCCGACAGCCTGAGCCTGATCACGGCGCTGAGCCTGGCGCTGGTGCTGTGGTTCGATGCCTTCTCGCTCTGGATCGTCGCGATCACGCAGGTCCTCGGGGTGTTCTTCGACGGGCCGGGGCACATCGGCAAGATCAGCACGGTTCCCGCGGCCGCCGAAGAGGAAGGCGTGCCCATGACCCGGGCGATGGGCTTGACGCAGACGCTCCAAGGAGTGGCGACGTTCGTCGGGCCGATCACCGCAGGCTTGCTGATCGCGGCGTTCGGCGAAGCGAACACGCTACTGGTCACCACCGTGCTGTTCTCCCTGAGCATCGTGCTTGCCTCCCGGCTCCGGAAGCAGGTCATCACCCACGAGCAGCCGATGACGCCGCGGCAGACATACCGCGACCTGCGCGAAGCAGTGCAGTTCCTCGTCAAGGAGCCTTTCCTCGGCAAGATGCAGCTGGTCGGGCCGCTGATGGGCGCTGTCATCGTGCCGATCTCGGCACTGATCTTCCCGGCGTGGTTCATCTTCGCCCGGCAGGACTCCCGGGCGCTCGGCATCTTCCTGGGCGCAGGCGCCATCGGCGGGATGGTTGGTGGCGTCGCGTTTGCCGCTCTGGCGCAGAGGCTGCCGCAACGGACGTGGCTGGTCGGCGCGACGGGCCTGTATGCCTCGGCTCTGCTCGGCCTGTACTTCCTGCAGCCCGGCTCGATCCCGGCGATCGGCGTCAGCTTCGTGGCCGGATCGATGCTGAGCGTGATGTTCGCCGTACCGTACACCGCCTTCTACAGCCGTACGCCGCAGAACCTGCTGGGCCGCGTAGGCAGCCTCGGCGCAGCCTACGGCTCCCTGGTCGGCGCCCTCGCCTCCCTCGGCTTCGGCCGCCTCATCCACACCATCTCCGCTCCCCACGCGCTCCTCGCCTGCGCCCTCATCATGGGCGCCATCGCCCTCGCCCTGGCCTCCATGCCCTTCATGCGCCTCCTGGACACCCCAACCGCCCCGTCCAGCAGCTCAGACCGGCGACCGGTGAAGGATTTGGAGACGGTGTAGCGGTGTCGGATGCCCGGGTGGCGGACCCACCCGGGCAACAGCACGCAGCCGCTGGGGTGGGGAGGTCAGTTGGGGTGGAGGACGGACAGAGTCTGGCGGGCTATTTCCCATTCTTCGTTGGTGGGTATGACGAGGACTGCTACCGGGCTGTCGTCGGTGGAGACGAAGCGGGCGGTCGATGACTCCTCCGTGTTGCGCGTGGGGTCGACGTGGATGCCTAAGGACGAGAGGTTGTCGAGGGACGCGGCGCGTACCTCGGCGGAGTGTTGCCCGACCCCGGCGGTGAAGACGATCGCGTCGACCTTGCCGAGTACGGCGTAGTACGCGCCGACGTACTTCTTGATCCGGTAGCAGTACACGTCAAAGGCCAAGTGGGCCCGCGCATCCCCAGCCTCCCGCCGCCGCGACAACTCGCGGAAGTCGTTCTCCCCGGACAGCCCCTTCAACCCAGACTCGGAGTTCAGCGCCCGATCGATCTCATCGACGGACCAGCCAAGCTCCCGCGCCAGATGCCCCAGGATCGCCGGATCCACGTCCCCCGACCGAGTCCCCATCACCAGACCCTCCAACGGCGTCAGCCCCATGGAGGTATCCACAGACTCACCACCCCGGACCGCGGTCGCCGAGCACCCGTTCCCCAAATGCAGCACGATCACGTTCACGTCAGCCGGCGCGCGACCGAGCAACGCAGCTGCCTGCTCAGAAACAAATGAGTGCGAAGTCCCATGAAACCCGTACCGCCGAATCCCATGCGACTCCGCCCACTCCCGCGGCACCGCGTAGGTGTAGGCGTACGGCGGCAACGTCTGATGAAACGCCGTATCGAACACCGCCACATGCGGCACCTCAGCCAGCAACCGCCGCGCAACGGAGATCCCCTCGAGATTCGCCGGATTGTGCAACGGCGCCAACGGCACCAAATCCTTCACCTCGGCGATCAAATCGTCGTCGATCAACGCAGGCGAAGCGAACCGAGCCCCACCGTGTACGACGCGATGCCCGACGGCAGCCAGATCCGCCTCATCCAGCGAAGGCCCGTACGACGAGAACGCCTCGACCACCCACCGCAGCGCCTCTTCGTGCGACCCGATCGACTCCTCGCCCCGCGACTCCCCGTCAGGCCCGCGATGGGACTGACGACCGCCCTCCTCCCCGATCCGCTCGACGATGCCACCGGCCACGCTCTCCCCCGACGACCCGTCGACGAGGCTGTACTTCAGGGAGGAGGACCCCGCGTTGATCACCAGGACGTTGTCGCTCATCTACTCGCCGCCCTGCTGTGCCTGGATCGCGGTGATCGCGACCGTGTTGACGATGTCCCGGACCGTCGCGCCACGCGACAGGTCGTTGACCGGTTTTCGCAGACCTTGCAGGACGGGCCCGACCGCGACCGCGTTCGCCGAGCGCTGGACCGCCTTGTACGTGTTGTTCCCGGTGTTCAGATCGGGGAACACGAACACGGTGGCCTTGCCGTCGACCGGCGAGTCCGGCAGCTTGGTCCGGGCGACGGCGGCGTCGATCGCGGCGTCGTACTGGATCGGCCCCTCGACGGGCAGGCCGGGTGCGCGCTCCCGGACGATGGTGGTTGCCTTCGACACCTTCTCGACGTCCGTCCCGGTGCCGGACGTGCCGGTCGAGTACGACAGCATCGCGACCCGCGGTTCGATGCCGAAGGCGGCCGCGGTCGCCGCCGACGAGGTCGCGATGTCGGCCAGCTGCTCGGCGGTCGGATCCGGGATGATCGCGCAGTCGCCGTACACGAGCACCTGGTTCTGCAGGCACATGAAGAACACCGACGAGACGGCGGAGACGTCCGGCACTGTCTTCACGACCTCGAGCGCCGGCCGGATCGTGTGCGCGGTGGTGTGCACGGCGCCCGACACCATCCCGTCGGCCAGGCCGAGCTCGACCATCATCGTGCCGAAGTACGACACGTCCTTCACCAGCTCGCGCGCCCGCTCGAGGTCGATCCCGCGGTGCTGCCGGAGCCGGTGGTACTCCGCGGCGAACTCTTCCGCCAGCGGATCGTCCTCGGGGTTGACGACTCGTGCCGCAGCGATGTCCACACCGGCCGCGGCCGCCCTCGCACTGATCGCGATCGGGTCACCGAGCAGCGTCAGGTCCGCGACTCCACGACGCAGGAGTACGTCGGCAGCGCGCAGGATCCGCTCCTCCTCGCCCTCCGGCAACACGATGTGCTTGCGGTCGGCAACTGCCCGGTCAAGCACCTGGTGCTCGAACATCAGCGGGGTCACCGCGCTGGTGCGCGCCACCGCGAGCTGGTCCAGGAGCGCCCGGCCGTCGACGTACTGCCCGAACAACGCGAGCGCCACGTCCACCTTCCGCGGCGAGTCCTTGGTCAACCGGCCCCGTACGGCGGTCAGCGCGGCCGACGTCGCCTGGGTGCCGAGACGGGTCTCGAGGATGGGCAGGGTGACGCCGAGCCCGCCGATCAGGCGCTGGACCTGGTCCGGCAACTCGAATCCGCCGTTCAGGACGATGGCCGAGATCTGCGGGAAGTTCCGGGACGCGTGCGCCATCAGGACCCCGAGGACGACCTCCGGACGGTCGCCGGCCGTCACCACGGCGGCGCCCTCGGACAGCCGGTCGAGGACGTTCGGCATGGTCATCGCGGCGACCACCAGCCCGGTCACCTCGCGGGACAGCAGTTGCGGATCGCCGCTGAGCAGGCGGCCGTCGATCGGAGCCAGGAGGTCCGCGACCGACGGCTGGTTCAGGACCGGCTCCTCCGGGATCGCGAACGCCGGAGCGCCGGCGCCGGCCAGCGCGTCGACCACCGGAGTCAACAGGTCCTTGCCGACCCGGTTCGCGATCACCGCGAACAGCGAGCCGTGGTTCGCGTGCAGCTCGGCGACCGCGATGTCGGCGATGGTCCGCACGTCGCGCGGCGTGCGGTCGTACCCGTTCAGGACCAGCAGCACCGGTACGCCGAGGTTCGCCGCGATCTTCGCGTTGTACGAGAACTCGGTCGGCGTACCCACATCGGTGTAGTCGCTGCCCACCACGACGACCGCGTCGGCCCGCTCGGCGACCGCGTGGAATCGCCGCACGATCGTGTCGAGCGCGGCATCCGGGTCCGCGTGCACCTCGTCGTACGTCACTCCGACGCTGTCGTCGTACGGCACGGCGACGGCCTCGTGCGAGGTGAGCAGATCGAGCACGTAGTCGCGTCCGCCGTGCCCGGCGGCGTCCGCGCGGACGATCGGCCGGAACACGGCCACCCGCCCGACCCGCCGCGAGAACTGCTCGAGCACCCCGAGCGCCACCGTGGACTTCCCGGTGAACCCCTCGACCGAAGCGACGTACACGCTGCTGCCCATACCGGCACCCTAACCACCCGGCGCTCCGACCCGCGCCACCCGGACGGGCCGCCACACGCCATCATTGGGGGATGCGAGTCCACCTCCCCACGCGCGCCCACGCCGCCGTGGTCGCGGGAGCGGCGGCAGTTCCCGCGCTGGTCTGCGCGGCGACGGTGCCGTTCCGGGCCCGAATCGAGAACACCAACGCCGCCCTGGTGCTCGTCCTGGTCGTGATCGCCGCCGCGGCGACCGGCATCCGGCGCGCGGGGATCATCGCCGCGTTGTCCGGCACGGTGTGCTGGGCCTTCTTCCTCGCACAGCCGTACCAGCAGTTCACCATGACCGATCAGGCGGACATCGCAACCGCCGTACTGCTCTCCGTGGTCGGCATCGCGGCCGCGGAGATCCTCTGGGGCCGCCGACGGCAGGTCCGCGCCGACCAGCAGCAGGCGTATCTCGACGGCATTCTCCGTACGGCGGGCATCGTCGCGGCCGGCAGCTCACACACCGAGGGCGTCATCGAGCACGTCGCCGACCAGCTCGTCGACCTGCTCGGCGTCGACGACTGCTACTTCGACAGCGACACCCGAGACGAGGCCCCGGCCGCCCTCGTCCGCGGCGGCACCGTCGTACGGCGGGGCCGCGAGCTCGACGTCGAACGTTTCGGCCTACCCACCGACTGCGAGATCGAGCTCCGCGTCCACCACGACGGCATCACCCGCGGCCGCTTCGTCCTGGTCGCATCCACCCGCCTGGCCCGCCCCTCACTCGCCCAGCGCAAGGTCGCAGTAGCCCTCGCCGACCAGGTCGGCGCCGCCCTAGCCACCCACCACCGCCCGACCTGATCGCACTCAGTTCTGGAAGGACGTGGTGATGAAGGACTTGATGTGAGGTAGCTGGTCGGGGGCGATGGTGTGGCCGCCGGGGAAGGGGTGGAGGCGGACGTCGGCGGAGTGGTGGCGGAGTTGTTCGGTGAGGCGGCGGGTTTGGGCGGGGGTGGCCATCGGGTCGTGGTCGCCGTTGACGATCAGGACGGGTTTGCCGGCCAGGGAGGCGTCCCTGGGTTCGTCGGCGGTGAACGGGACCATGGCGGCCAGGAGTACGGCGCCTGCCAGGGACTCGGGGTGGCGTAGGAGGAGGGCGGACGCCATATTGGCGCCGTTCGAGAAGCCGACCGCCAGCCAGGAGCCGGCGGGTACGTCGTACTTCTGCTCGGCGGCGGTGAGGAAGGCGGCCAGTTCGTCGGCCCGGAGGCGGAGATCCTCCTCGTCGAACACGCCCTCCCGGATCCTGCGGAAGAAGCGGGGCATGCCTTGCTCCGAGACCATCCCCCGCGGCGACAGGACGGCGGCGTCGGGAGCCAGGTGCTGCCGCAGTACGAGGAGGTCGTGCTCGTCGCCGCCGGTGCCGTGCAGCAGGAGGAGCGGTGGCGTGACGGTTCCCGGTTGCCAGACGTGTGGGCGCCGGAGCAGGTCCTCGCTCATTCGTCGACTTCGTCCGGCCGCGGGGCAGGCGGGACGCGGAGCGGCGGGAGCGAGGCTTGGATCTGCTCGCGGTTCGGCTCGAGCCAGGGCGGGAGTTTCAGGTGCTGGCCGAGCTCGAGCAGCGGTTCGTCGACGGTGAATCCGGGCTGGTCGGTGGCGATCTCGAGCAGGACGCCGCCCGGTTCCCGGAAGTAGATCGAGGTGAAGTATCGCCGGTCGAGGATCTCGGTGACCTTGACGCCGGCCTCGATCAGCTCGAGGCGCCACTTCGCCTGGGTCTCGCCGTCGGGCGCCCGGAAGGCGATGTGGTGTACGGTCCCAGCGGCCTGGAGTCCGCGCGACACGTTCTTGGGCTGTACGTCGACCGCCGTACCCTGCGCTCCTCCCGCCATCACGAACCGTGACCCGTGGGCGGAGTCGTGGCCGTGCTGCATGCCCAGCATGCCGGCCAGCATGTCCGCCGTCGGATCGAGCAGCCGCTCCGTCATCGTGACCGAGAACAGGCCGCGGATCGCATTGTCGAACGGGATCGAGGCGACACCGTCCCAGCCGGACCGGCTGTCGCCCTCGGACGCGACCAGCTCGATCACCAGGCCGTCGGGATCGCGCAGCCGCAGCACCTCCTCGTCCGTGCGGGCGACCGGCTCGTCCGCGTCGACGTCGAGCGCCCGCAGCCGCTTCTGCCACCACCCGAGCGACTCCGGCGGGACGCTGAACGCGGTCGCCGTGGTCAGGCCGGCGCCTTGCCGCCCGTACGGCGCTCCGGGCCACGGGAAGAACGTCAACAGGGTCGAGGGCTGGCCCGAGGAGTCGCCGTAGTACAGGTGGTACGTGTCCGGGGCGTCGAAGTTGACCGTCCGCTTCACCAGGCGCAACCCCAGCACCTTGGTGTAGAAGTCCACGTTCCGCTGCGGATCCTCCGCAATCGCCGTCACATGATGCAGCCCGTGCGGCGCGACCGACTCGACCATCGCTCGACCCCTCCCATCGCGAACGCCTACCCATTCGACAGTACGACCGGATGTCCGCCGCGACCACGGCCAAGACGTCAGCGATGGCCGGAGTTGTCCTCGGTGGACTCGCCACTGCCGGAGCTGCCCGAGTCGGAGCCGCTCCTGTCCTCCCCCGATCGATCGGTGCTCTTGCCGTCGCCAGGCTCGGTGGTCCGGTCGTCACCAGGCTCAGCGGTCCGGTCGTCACCAGGCTCGGTAGTGCGGCTGTCGTCTGAGGGCTTGGGTGTGCGGGTGCGGTCGCCGCCGTGGTCGTCCGGTGTCCGCGACGGGGTCGGCGTAGGCGTGACAGTCTCGGTCTGCGGGCGGATCGTCTCGGGTGGTGGGAACCACAGCGGCGCCGGCGACGGTCCCGGCGTACCAGGGTCGAACGCCGACCAGACCGCCGTACCACCCGCGATCAGCCCGGCCGCGGCGACGAGGCCGAGCAGGCCACTCCCAGCCCAAGCCAGATACCGAGCGGGCCGGCGCGCGGCGCCCTGGTCGTCGCCGCCGGTCGCCAGGACCACCGGCCGTCGGCGCGGGTCTTCCGAGTCCATACCGCAAGCCTGCGACGTCAGCCCGCCCCGTGCCATCGGACGTTGGTACTAGTACCTACCGCTCGCGCTGACGCTGCGCCCACAACGCAGCCTGCGTCCGGTCGGTCACCCCGAGCCGCTGGTACACGTTGGTCAGGTGTGCCTTGACCGTCCGCTCGCTGATCCCGAGCCGCCGGGCGATCGTCTTGTTGGGCAGTCCCGCCCCGACCATGTCGAGGACCTCCTGCTCCCGCTCGGTCAGCTTCGTCTCCGGCCCGGGACTGCGCCGGTTCGTCAGCAAGACCCGCGCGGCCTTCGGATCCAGCGGCGACCCACCGGCGACGATCTCCCGAACCCCGGCCAGGATGACCTCAGGCTCGCTGTGCTTGAGCAGATACCCCTCCGCCCCCGCCTGCAACGCGTCCAGGATCCGCGCCTGGTCGCTGAACGACGTCAGCACCAGCACATGCGTGTCGGGGTTGCCCGCGACGATCCGCCCGGTCGCAGCGATCCCGTCGGTGCCCGGCATGGACAGATCCATCAGTACGACGTCCGGCCGCAACTCGGCCGCCATCGCCACGGCCTCGTCGCCGTCCCCCGCCGCTCCGACCAGCTCGATGTCGTCCGCCGTACCGAGCAACTGCGACAGGCCGGTCCGGACGATCGCGTGGTCGTCGACGATGAGCACCTTGATCACACCGGCACCTCGGCTTCCACCCGTGTCCCCTGGCCCGGAGCGGCCCGGACCGTCAGCCTGCCACCCGACTCGGCCAGCAGGTCGCCGATCGAGCGTAGCCCGAGATGCCCGTTGCTGCTGCGCTCGTCGAGCCGGGACTCGTCGAACCCACGACCGTCGTCGTCGACCACCAGGACCGCTCGGCCGTCGAAGCGCGCCGCCCTGATCAGCACGCCGCGCGCGCCACTGTGCGCAGCCACGTTCCGAACCACTTCCTGTGCTGTCCGGAACAGCAGCGCGGCAGCCGCCGGCGGCAGGTCCTCCGCACCCTCGGTCTCGAGTTGTACGTCGATCCCCGCCCGCTCGAGCGCACCGGCCAGCTCGGCCAACGCCGAGGCCAGCCCTTCCTCGGCCAGGTTCGGCGGATAGATGTCGACCAGCAGGGACCGCAGCGAGCCGATGCTCTGCCGCAGCCGCCCGGCACTGTCCGCGATCAGCTCGGCGCGCTGCCCCTCACTCGGGTTCCCCAGCCGCATCGCGTCGAGCGCGTAGTTCAGCCCGGTCAACTCCTGTACGACGCCGTCGTGCAACTCCCCCGCGATCCGCCGGCGCTCGGCGTCCGAGGCCTCGACCGCGTGCCGCAGCAGCCGCTCGCGCTCACGCTGTTGCCGCTGCACCCGGCGCGCGAGCGACCACGCGAACGGGATCTGCACCAACTCCAGCACCAGCAACGCACCCAACGACGGTGGAGCGAAGCGCTGCCACGCGTCCTGCCCCGCCTGGGTCACGGCCTGGTACTGGAAGTACGCCTCGAACAACATCGGCTGACCGTCGGTCCCCCGCACGCCGACGTACACCTCGAGCAGCTTCCCGTACGGGACCTCGAACCGGTTCTCCGGCCGGCTCAGGTCGCTCACCTCCGACGCACTGCTGCCCTGCCGCTCCAGAGCCTCGGCCTCGTCGGCGCCGAGCGGGAACTGGGCGCCGATGAGCTGCGGCTCGTCGGAGTACACGATCCGCCCGTCGGCGTTCCACAGCTTCACCCGGACCAGCGAGCCCTCCAGCACGTACTCCCGCATCGCGGCGTCGAACGACCGCAGCGCCGCAGGCTGACCGGAGACGACGGCCGCGTCCAGCCGCGGCTCGACGACGCCGCGGGCGGTCACGTACGTCACCTGGCGAGCCGACTCGGTCGCCTGCTCGACGCCGGCCTGGCGTGCCACGATCGCGATCAGCGCCGCGAGTGACAGCAGGACGATCAGGCCGGCCGCGGTGAACCGGAGCAGCAGGCCGACCGTCGAGATCGGCTCGCGCTCGGTCCGCGAACGTCGCAGTCTCATGTCTCGGATGGTAGGCGGGCCGCCCAGGTACGGGCAGCCCGACGACAGTCGTAGTACCAAGGTGCACTACCGGGCCCGACCGGCATACGGGGAGCGTGGTGGACATGAAGCTCCCGCTGTCGCTCGCCGTCGCCCGGCCCGCCGTCAGAGCGCACCGTGGCGCGCTCGCGGCCGCTGCCGGCCTCGTCGTACTGCGAGTCGGCGCGGTGCTGCTTCGCCCGTGGCCGCTGGCGTTGGCGGTCGACCATGCGCTCGCACCAGAGCAGCAGTCGGCCGTGGATCCCGTTCTGCTGCTGGCCCTGTCGGCGCTGGCCGGCGTACTGCTGTCCACGGTGATCGGACTGCTCGACATGGCGAGTCTGCAAACCGCCGAGGGCGCGGCTGAGCGGATCGGAGCGTCGCTGCGGGCCACCATGTTCCAGCAGACGATGACGCGGTCCCTGCGCTGGCACGACCGGATGCGCAGCGGCGAGCTCGTGTCCCGGCTGACCACGGACGTCGGTCGCGTGCTCGACGGAGTCGTGGCCGTGACCACGTCGTTCCTGCCGGATGCGGTGATGCTGGTCGGGGTCCTCGCCCTGCTGTGCGTCTTCGATCCGCAACTCGCCCTGATCGGCCTCACGGTCGCGCCCGTACTGGCCGCCCTCGCGGTCCGTCAGCGCAGGCTCATTCGTAC
Organism: Kribbella sp. NPDC002412; assembly: GCF_053592935.1. Lineage (NCBI taxonomy): Bacteria > Bacillati > Actinomycetota > Actinomycetes > Propionibacteriales > Kribbellaceae > Kribbella > Kribbella sp. NPDC002412. Next base: position 47,616 of record NZ_JBSFBL010000018.1, on the reverse strand, counting down.
GGCGCAGCAGGACGCTCGCACCGAGTCGGGACGGTTGGCTGGGGCAACGACCGACTTGCTGCGGAACGTCCGCGCCGTGCAGGCGTTCGGCCGGATCGACCGCGCCGCGACGATCTTCGGCGCCCGCAACCGCGCCGTACTGGAGGTCGAGCAACGGGCGATCGGAGTGGACGCCCGGTGGACTCCAGTGGCCGACGTAGTCCTCGCGACCGGCGCGGCATTGGTGCTCGTCGTCGGTGGGCGCCAGGTGCTGGCCGGGGCGCTCTCGGTCGGGCAGTTGCTGGTGGTGCTGGCCTATCTGCGTGACTTGTACTCGCCGGTCCGCGGGCTGACTCGGCTGTCCGCCGTACTGGCGAAGGCCGGGGCGAGCGCGACGCGGGTGCAGGACGTGCTGGACTGCGACGAGGCGGTCGAGGATCGGTACGGCGCACGGCCCGCGCCGGCGTTGCGGTCGGGAGTGCGCTTCGAGCGAGTCAGGTTCAGCTACGAATCCGCGCACCCTGTGCTGACGGACTTCGACCTCGACATCGCCGCCGGCGAGACGGTCTGTCTGCTGGGGCCGAGCGGGATCGGCAAGAGCACCGTGCTGCACCTGCTACTCCGGCTGTACGACGTCGACGCCGGGCGGATCCTGATCGACGGGGTGGACCTCCGCGACTGCACGCAGCGGAGCCTGCGGGAGCGTTTCGCCTTCGTCCCGCAGGACCCGTGGCTGCTCGACGCCACCGTCGCCGAGAACATTGCCTTCGGCAACCAGGACGCTACTCGTGCGGGCGTGATCGCGGCCGGGCGGGCCGCACTGGTCGACGAGTTCGCCGACCGGCTGCCGTTCGGGTACGACACTCCGCTGGGTGAGGGCGGCGTCCGGCTGTCCGGCGGCCAGCGCCGCCGGGTCGCGATCGCCCGCGCCGCGGTCTCGCCCGCGCCGATGGTGCTGCTGGACGAGCCGACCGCGTCGCTCGACCCGGTCTCGGCCGCTGCGGTGATCGAAGCGATCCGGTCGACGACGACCCGGCGCACGGTCCTGCTGGTCACCCACGACCGCGACCTGGCGGCCATCGCCGACCGGGTCGTCACCCTGCTCCCGCACGGGAGCGAACTCCAACCGGCCGGAAGGAGGTGACAACCATGCTCCGCATCAAGCCGGTCATGCACCGCGGCCGCGGACGGTCTCGTAGCCGTTCCCGGTCCCACAGTCGCAGCCGCAGCAGGTCGCGTAGCCGTTCGCGCTACTGACCGCCCCCGGCCCGCCGGCACCCGTCCAGAGTGCCGGCGGGCCACCACCGATCGAAGGGTTGTCGACGTGATGATTGTTGACACTGTGGATGGCCTGGCCCTGTGGGACTGGGCCGAGGGCTGTGAGCTCCCGGGCGGCATGCTCGCCCTCGAGCGCCTGGGCGTCGGGCATCGCTGCGAGACCTGGCTGGTGTGGTCCGCGGAGTTGTGGGCTCCCGCCGTACTGAAGGTCGCGCGGCCGCATCAGGTCGGCCATCCGCGCGCGGTGAAGGCGCTCCGGCGTGAGATCGCCGCGCTCGCCGGCGCCTGGCATCCGGCTCTCCCCCACCTGATCGCCGCCGGCACCGATCACCCGATCCCGCACCTCGTGCTTGAGTACGTCGACGGCCCCACCCTCGCCGACGAACTGGACTCGGACGGCCCGCTGCCCGCGGACCAGGTCGCGCTCCTCGGTGCGCAGGTCCTCCCGGCATTGATGACGCTGCACAACCGCGGCCTCGCGCACCTCGACGTCAAGCCGGAGAACATCGTGCTGCGCGACGGCCGGCCCGTCCTGATCGACTTCGGTACGGCGCGCGCGATCGGCAGTCCGCAACCCGCCGGTCGTCCGGTCGGCACCGTCGGCTACGCCTCCCCCGATCAGGAGGCCTGCGCTCCGGTTTCCGTTGCCATGGACCTCTACAGCCTGGGCGAGACGCTCAAGGAGGCCGTGCAGACCTTAGGATTGTCGACAATCCTCAGCCGTCTCACTGCGCCCGAGCCCGCGGACCGCGGCACCACCACCGAGGCGCTCGTCGCCCTCGCCACCGCAGCCGGCGACCTTCGCCCCTGGCCCTCCTGGCTCGACCGCTTCACCAAGTCAGCACACTGCGGGGTCGGCGCAATTTTCGGCGCGGCCGCCGACGATGGTGGCGAGAACCTCGAGGTTCGGTAGCGAGTCGACCGGAGCGGTTGTCGGGTTGTCCGAGAGGATGACGAGGTCGGCGTACTTGCCCGGCGCAAGGCTGCCTTTCACGTCCTCCTCGAAGGTGCCGTACGCGGCGTCGATGGTGAACAGACGCAGCGCCTGATCGACCGTGAGGCGCTGCGCCAACTGCCAGTCCTCCGGCGGACGGCCCTGGTAGCTCTCCCGGGTCATCGCCTGGTGGATCGCCTCCAGGGGCGATCCGTGCGGCACCTGGTTGCCCACTGCAAGTACCAGCCAAGGGATGTCCGTGCTGCCGATGGTGCGAACGTTGCTCTCCACCAGATCCCGCCAGCGGGCGATCCAGCGGGTCTGGCCACGAGCCACCAGCTCCGGGAATCCTGCCTCTGCCGCCAGGTCGCCAGGGATCCCGGGCTGGATGGACGCGATCATCCCCAGCTCACCCATCCTGATGAGCTGGTCGTCGCGGACCTGGATCACGTGCTCGGCGCGGTGGCGTGCGTCCGGGACCGGCTCCGCGGCTTGTGCCCGCGCGACAGCCGTCAGGTACTGGTCGAGCGCCTGCGCGCTGATCGCGTGCGCGGTCACCTGCCAGCCGAGGCGGTGCGCCGACAGCACGTACTCGTCCAGCTCGGCCTGCCCCCAGTGGAACTTCGTGCCCCAGTCGTGGTCGAGGAACAGCTTGATGCCGCCCAGCCGAAGGTGCGGGCTGTACTCGTGCCGCGGCTCGAACCCGCGGAACCACTGGCCGAACTTCTCGTCCTCGAAGTTGACCGGCAGGTAGGCGTTGACCCGCAACCGGAGCCGGCCGGCCGCGTCGAGCGCCCGCAGGTCGGCCAGTCGCTGATAGTTGACGAACTGCTCGTTGATGCTGGTCCACCCCCGGCTGAGGGCCGCGTCGATCGCCAGGTCGGCGTTGTACCCGATCATGTTTCCGTCGCCGATCCAGTGCGCGTGCGAATCGATGAACCCCGGCAGCACCGTCCGCCCGCCGAGATCCACGACGCGCGTCGGGCGTTCCCGCAACGCCAGCACCTCGTCGTCGCCGCCGACCGCCAGAATCCGTCCGTTGCGCACCGCAACCGCCTCGGCCCGGGGCTGCCCGTCGTCCATCGTGAGCACGACCCCGTTGTGGTAGATCGCCTCGGGCGCATCGGGACTCGTCGCGGCAAGCGGCAGCAGCAGAAGCGCCCCGCACCCGACGACAACCCCACCAAGGCGCCAAGACAACCGCACGCCTCATCGTCCCACCGCGAGGCCTTAGACGCGATCACCCACGACGTGCTGCGCAGGGATAGGGAGTACTCCCGATGTGCGATCCCTACCTCAGAGGAGCAGATTACGCCGTCATGGGAGATGTCGAAGACAGCAACCAACCGCCCCGCCTCCTGATCATCGGCGGCACCCTCGACCACGTCCGCAAGGCCCGCGAACTCGGCATGGACGTGCTGCTCGCTCAATTCCCGGACGAGTACGACTGCAGCCACTGGGTGTACGTCGACCAGGCACTCCTGCTCGAGTACGGCGACATCGACCGCCTCCTGCCACTGGTCCGGGCACTGCACGAGGCGTACCCGTTCCAGGCGGCCGTGTCGCTGTTCGAGCTCGGACTGCTTCCGGCGGCCCGGACCAACGAGGAGCTCGGACTCGCCGGCGAGTCGGTCGCGACCGTGGAGCTCCTGCTGGACAAGTGGCGGATGCGCCGGCACCTGGACGCGAAGGGCATCAGCCCGGTGGCCTCCGCGGTCGGCCGGTCGACGGACGACGTACGGGAATTCGTCGAGGCGCACGGCCTCCCGGTCATCGTGAAGCCGACGCGTGAATCGGGCAGCCTGGCGGTGTTCTCCCTCCGCGACCAGGCCGACGTCGACGCGGTCGCCGAACGATTCCGGGCCCTCGACGGGCGTTGGGGAGCCAAGGACCTGACCGCCGCGGATTCGTTCGACGAGTTCCTGATGGAGGAGTTCCTGGACGGTCCCGAGATCAGTGTGGAGACGCTGAGCTTCGACGGCCGGCATGTGGTTGTTGCGGTGACGGACAAGGAGACCGGCCCCGGTTTCGTCGAGCTCGGGCACTCGCAGCCCAGCGGCCATCCGGCCGAGACGCTGCGCGAGGTCACGGAGTTGGTGACGGAGTTCCTGGGCGCCGTCGGGCTGCAGAACGGTCCAGGGCACACCGAGGTCAAGCTGACCTCGCGTGGTCCGCGGATCATCGAGTCGCACAATCGCGTCGGCGGTGACCGGATCAACGACCTGGCCGAGCTCGTGTACGGCGTCGACATGGAGCGATCCGCGTTGGGCGCGCCGTTCGGCCTGGTGGAGCCGCTGGCCGGGTCGCCGGAGCCGCGAGGTGGAGCGGCCGTCCGGTTCCTCACCCCGTCCCCCGGCCGGGTCGTGGAGATCGCCGGCGTGGACGCCGTACGTGCGGATCCGGCGTTCGTCGACCTGCGGTTGAAGGTGGGGCCGGGCGACGTCGTACCACCGCTGACCTGGAACGAGGACAAGGTCGGTCACGTCATCGCCCGTGGCGCGACCGCCGCCGAAGCGATCGCCAACGGGCAGCGGCTGGCCGCGGCGATCGACGTACGCACGGAGCACGTCTGATGAGCACGGTCGAGCCGCGCTTCCGGGACGCGCTGCGCACCCTGCCCGGGCGGGTGTGGATCGTCAGTCTCGGCGTCCTGGTCAACCGGCTCGGCAACTTCCTGCCGGTGTTCATCGTGCTCTACCTGATCGGGCGCGGGTACTCCGCCGGCGCCGCCGGGTTCGTGCTGGGCGTGTCCGGGCTGGCCAACGTGCTCGGCAACGCCATCGGCGGATACCTGACCGACAAGATCGGACGCCGGTGGACGATCGTGGTGTCCGCGGTACCCACCGCCGGGCTGACGGCTCTCGTGCCGTTTCTCGGACCGTATCCGCTGATCGTCGCGGTGGTCGGCCTGATCGGCGTCACGTCTCAGGTGTATCGGCCGGCCGCGGCCGCCGTACTACTCGATTCCGTGTCGACTCCTCAGCAGCGGCTGGCCGCGTTCGCGGTGTTCCGGTTTGCGATGAACGTCGGAGCTGCGCTGGGCGGCGTCATCGGCGGTGTGCTGGCCAGCACGTCGTACACGGAGCTTTTCCTGGGCAACGCCGTCGCGTGTCTGCTGTTCGGCGTGGTCATGGCGGTGCTGCTGCGGGATTCGCCGCAGCAGCAGTCCGCTCAAGACGAGGCCTCGGCGGAGGACCAGGCGGTGGGGTATCGGCAGGCGCTCGCCGACCGCACGCTGGTGAGGTTCCTGGTGATGACGCTGGTCGCGGAGTTCGTCTACATCCAGTCCACTGTCGGGCTGCCGTTACACGTCAGCGACGTCGGTCTGAGCGCGCGTGACTTCGGTCTCCTGATCGGGCTCAACGGTCTCGTCGTACTGGCGCTGGAGCTGCCCACCGCCGCCGTGGTCTCCCGGTACCGGCTGGCGTATGTCCTTGCCATAGGCAACCTACTCATCGGCGGCGGCCTCGCGCTGACCGGCTTGATGACTGACATGATCCTGCTGGCAGCCACAGTCCTGATCTGGACGCTCGGCGAGATGATGACCAGCTCCGTCGCCAACGCCTACCTGGGCAGCCTCACTCCGCCACGGATGACCGGCCGCTACCAAGGCCTCTACTTCGCCGCCTACACCACCGGAACCGGCATCGGCCCCCTCCTCGGCGGCGCCCTCTACACCCTGGCCCCCTGGACCCTGTGGACCCTGACCGCCACCGCCGGCGCCCTCTCCGCCTACCTCTGCCTACCCCGCCGTACGACGTAGCATCTCTTCATGGAGCCCAGCCACCAGATCGAGGTCTCCTACCACCAGTTCTTCCTGGCCCCGACCGACTGCAGCCCCATCTTCGACCACGCCACCATCGGCCCTCTCCTCGCCCTCGACCCCCGGTATCCGGACGCCGTCATCATCTTCACCGGCTGTTCCGACGGCCCCGTCAACGTGACCGTCCACACCGGCCAAGAACCACTCCCAAGCCTCGCAGCCTCAGCCACCGGCTGGGAGGTCGGCGAGCAGGTCACGATCACCATCCACAACGAGCTCTACCTCGTCCCCCTGATGGGGAACACCCCGGCGCCGCTGGCCTTCACGCCGCAGACCCCCGGCCTCCACCTGGTCCGCGTCCTCGCCCGCGGCCATACGACGAACTACGACATCCCCACCTGGGTCCCCACCGAGGACTACGAAATCACCATCACCCCGGTCACCGCGGACCCCGGCCGCCAAGCCACCGGCAACCTTCGCTGACCCGTCAGGCGTACAGGTCCCGGTCCCGCCAGGTGTCGGCGAAGGCGTCGATCATCGCGTTGTACAAGTCGAGACCGGCTCAACAGCCAGAGCCTTCCGAAGCACACCATGCGCGTCGGGGACCGACAGAACCCGCTTGTAGACCTGCCACCGAACGTGCTCGTCCCCCACCTCCGCCCCAGGCACACCCGCAAGCCGAGCAAGCAGCTCCAGGCTCGGGCGGAGGTCCGGCCCCGCCGCGTCAGACTGCATCGCGCCCACCCGCGGCTGCCCTACGCCGCCAGCCGCTGGTGGCCGCGGCTGTTCCCGCTCGACCGGCATCAGGGCGCAGCCCGATCCCCGCCGGGGCTGGTCTCGTCTGCTTGGTGGCGGAGTTGGGCCAGGACTACTGGGTCTAGCTTGCCGGGGACGAGGCGTTCCTCGAAGTTTTCGGTGCTTGCCCAGGTGTCGAGGGCCTCGACCACCGCGTCCCCGCCGTTGGTCGAGTAGCCGAGAGTTTCCAGCCGGGCCGCCACCTCGGCGGCCAGGTCACCTTCCAACGGCAGCAGGCTCTCCGGTGACGGCTTGCCGAAGTACAACTCGTGCAGGTCCAGCAGGCGGCTCAGCTCATCAACGGGCGTGCGGTGGTCGTCGACGCGCAGATCGATCGCGATGTCGAGCACCCCGCCGTACGCCGCCCCCTCACGCCACACCCGAAGCGCCGCACTCTGCCGGCCGCGCCGATCCCCACCGGCCTGGTCCCCAGCGGCCAACGCCGCCACCAACCGCCGCTCGAACGCCGCACCGGCACTCCCCTTCCAAGCGTCGGCCATGGCCGCCACCACCTGCGGTCCAGCCAAGATGTTGCCCTGAATCGCGAACCCGTCACCGGCCTCACCGCCGGCCCAATCCAGGCAGGCTCCACCCGTGAACGTAGCGCCGCGACCTTGAGCGTCGACCATCCCGACCTGACGGTGCTCACGCTCGTTGTCGGGTCCGGTCAGCTGCGCCACCGCCTGCTCAGCGGAAACACCGCCGGCGAGCAATTCAAGGCCGTCCGGCCCGTACGACAGGTTGGCCATCGCCTGCGTGGCAACCGCACCGGCCCCGGCCCGCCCCCACGGCACCACCGCCCCCACCGCCAGGAACTTGGAAGCAACCGCGATCCCCCAAGAGCCGGACCCCGCATCGAACGCCACAACAGAAAAGGTCATCCCACTCTCCCAGCCCGCACTCAGTCGCCAGGCAAAGCAGTGTAGATCGCCACAGGGCGGCCGGGGTGCTCACTGGTCCGCAACGGTTGCGGAGGTGACCGACGTCGCGCGTGGAAGGTCGCGGACTGAGCGGGAGACGAGTGTTGCCACGGCGATGGCGATGTACGCCAGCCCGGCGATCACCATGACGCGCTGGATGCCGAAGGCCAGCCCGAGTGGGCCGAACACCAACTGGCCGACAGGAATCGCGACGAACGAGCCGAGCATGTCGTAGGAATAGACGCGGGACAGCATCTCGTCGGGCACCTGCTCCTGCATCGCCAGGTCCCAGCCCAAACCGAAGACTTGGCTGCCGAGGCCGGCCAGGAACGCCGCCGCCATGCCCGCCACCAGCACCGGCTCGAAGCCGAGGACGAGCATCGGGAGCCCGGCGAGCGCCATCGCGAGCATCCCCCATCGGAGCGGCCGGCGTAGCGAGAGCCGGATCAGGATCAGCGAGCACACCAGGAAGCCGACTGCCTGGGCCGAGCGGATCAGCCCCCAGCCGGCCTCGCCGATGTCGGTCTGGGTGGCGAGCACTGGGCCGAGAGTGTTGAACGCTCCGCTGGTGATTGCGTTGAGCAACGAGAACGCCGCGACGACCACCCAGAGCCACGTGGTCGTGCGGAGGTAGGTCCAGCCCGCGCGGAGGTCGGCGACTGCGCCCCGGTTGTGCTGTCCTGCGGCCGGGCGCGGGAGGCGCACTCGGGTCAGGACCAGCGTCGCCAGCAGGTACGTCGCTCCGTCCACGGCCAGGGCCCAGCCCGGACCAACGACGGCCACAAGCACGCCGCTAGCTGCCGGACCGAGGACCATCAATGCGTTTTCGGGCACCGCGAGTACAAGGTTCGCCGCCTTGAGCTGGTCGCGTGGAACCAGTTGTGGGAGCACGCCCGCCAGGGCCGGCATGCCCGCTGCGCTGGCGGTGCCGTTGATCGCCGCGAGCGCCGCCAGGTGCCAGACCTCGGCGGTGCCACTGATCACCAGCACGGCCGATGCCAGCTGGCTGAGACCGGAAAGGACATTGGCCGCTTGGATCACGAGAGTCCGGCCGAACCGGTCGGCCAGCACGCCACCGGCGAGCAGGAACACGACCATCGGAATGCTGTACGCGGCCAGGACCGTGCCGAGGGCGGACGCCGAGTCGCTGACCTCGAGCACCGCGAACGCGAGCGCGACGCCGGCCATCGTCGTACCGGCCCTGTCGATCAGCCGGGACAGCCAGTAGTAGCGGAAGCTCGGCTCGCGCAGCGGCGCGAGGGCTTCGCTCATGACCGCGCCTGCTTGGTCATCTGGAACGTCCAGGACGTGGCGCTCACGTGCACGGTGCCCGGCGTCCGCGGCGGCTGGTTGTGGTCGTGCATCAACTTCGATGCCTCCATCAGCAGCTCGCGCACGCGCTCCCACACCTCGGGGTCCACCCAGCCGTCGAGGTCACTGAGGTGACTCGGCGCACCCCGCTTGCGCTGCCGGATCCGCCGCTCGAGCTCCCGGCCGAGCGCCCGCACCTCGGCGACCCGGCTCTCCGTGGTCGCGGGCGAGCGCCGGCTGCCGGCCTCGTGCGGATATCGGTAGCGCTTGGCGACACCACCCCGGATCCGCTCCTCCCCCGCCTCCACAACCGTCCCCGACTCGAGCAGGATCCGCAGATGGTACGACGCGTTCGCATGCGTCAACCCGAGCTCCCGAGCCACCTCCGCCGCACTCATCGCCGACCCCGTCAGCAACGAAAGCATCCGCAACCGCACCGGATGAGCCACCGCCCGCAGCTCCTTGACATCCGCACCGGCCACCGCAACCCCAACCCCCAAACAAGTCTTGGGCAGTACTCTGCCCGACGATCACCACAACCGTCAAACAGTTCTTGGGCAGTCGGGCCAGAGGCTCATATCAAGGATCTCGATGGGTTCTGTCAGGAATTGGCATTAGACGTCATATGGCGACTGGGCCAGGCTGATGCGTGACAGGAACTCAGCGCGACGACAACCCGAGGAGTGCAGCATGACGACAGGTAAGGGCAGGGTGATCAGCGGCATCACCATCTCGGCCGACGGGTATTCGGCCGGCCTCAACCAGACCGAGGAGCGTCCGTTCGGCGACGACGGCGGCGACGGCTGGGGTGACAAGCTGCACGCCTGGTACTCCGACACCGCCGACGAGAACCGGGAGGAGATCGAGGAGATGCTGAACGCCATGGCGTTCATCATGGGGCGCAACATGTTCGGCCCGGTGCGCGGCGAGTGGGACCGGGACTGGAACGGCTGGTGGGGCGACAATCCGCCGTACCACGCCCCCGTCTTCGTGCTCACCCACCACGCCCGCGACCCGCAGCCGATGGAGGGCGGTACGACGTACCACTTCGTCACGGACGGGATCGAGTCGGCGCTGGCTCAGGCTCGCGAGGCGGCCGGGGACGGCGACGTCGCGATCATGGGCGGTGCGACCACCATCAACGAGTACCTCGCGGCCGGTCTGATCGACGAACTGCAGTTGCACATCGCGCCGCTCACGCTCGGCGCCGGCACCCGGCTGTTCGAGGGCGTCCCGCAACTGAAGCTCGAGCAGGTGAAGGCACGCGCCGCGAGCCTGGTCACGCACGTGACCTACCGCGTGCTGTCCTGAGCTCGCGGCTGTCGGCCGGCCTCCTCGAGGGCTCGGATCAGTGCGGTCGTGGCGGGCGGGTCCGGCGGCTCGCCGTACGTGACAGCGCAGATCTGCCGACGGAAGTTGGTCAGCTCAGTGGCATGGACGTCGGGCAGGTGATGCGCTTCGAGCGCAAAGCCGGGCATCGTCGACACACCCACGCCGGCGGCGACCAGAGCTTGCACGACGGCGATGTCGTCGCTGAGTGAGGTGAAGCGTGGGGAGAAACCTTCCGACCGGCACACGTTGACCACTTCCTCCTGGCACCGTGCACAACCGCCGATCCAGGGTGAGTCGCGATGGTTCGCAACGCTGTCGTCGGGTTCCTGGCTCACCAGGTAGATCGAGTCGTCGCAGATGTGCACAAGCCGGAAGCCGTCGTCCTCGACCGGCGCGTGCGCGTACCGGAAGATCAGCGCGACGTCGATCTCGCCGTGCCGCAGCATCTGCAACGCCTCGACCGGGTGACGCTCGATCAGGTTGAGCTCGATCCCGGGGTACGCCTCGGTCATCGTCGGCACCGCCTTCGGCACGAGCGTGCTCAGCACGGACGCGTTGGCGGCCAGGCGAACCCGGCCGGTCTGCAGGCCGACCTGGGCCGCCAGCTCGTTGGTCGCCGCGTCGACGCGACCGATGATCTCGGCGGCCCGGTTGGCCAGCAGGTGCCCTTCCGGCGTCAAACGGATCCCCCGGCCGACGCGCTGCACGAGCTTGACGCCAGTCGCCGCTTCCAGGCGCGACAGGTGATGGCTGATCGACGGCTGCGAGTAGTGCAGCTCTCGTGCCGCTTCGGTCACCGACCCGTGCCGCGCCACCGAAGCCAGAACGTTCAGATGGACCAGATTCAGCATAGATCAAAGATATCAATGCGATTTTCGAAATTTGGCATTAGACGTCATCAATCTGCCGATCCATGCTGATCGTGAAGGAGGCCCACGATGTCCACACCCACCTCAGCAAAAGCGCCGGCGCCCGACGGTCAGGCGACTCTGCACAAGGGCCTGATCTTCGGCGTCTCCGCCTACGGCATCTGGGGCCTGTTCCCCTTGTACTGGCGGCTCCTCGACAACGTCGGCGCAGTCGAGGCCCTTGCCCACCGGTTCGTGTGGGCGCTCGGGATCTGCGCGCTGCTGCTGTGGGTCCGTCCCCGGGCCGGCTGGTGGCGCGAGCTGAAGGCCCGGCCCGCAGCGCTACGGCTCCTGGCCGCGGCCGCGGTGATCATCGCCGTCAACTGGTACATGTACATCTGGGGCGTCCAGAACGAGCGGGTTGTCGAGACCTCACTCGGATACTTCATCAGCCCACTCGTCACAGTCATGCTCGGCGTCGTGCTGTTTCGCGAGCGCCTCCGGCGACCGCAGTGGTTCGCCCTCTACCTCGCCGCTGCGGCTGTCGCGTGGCTGACCATCGACTACGGCCGCGTCCCCTGGGTCGCGATCGGGCTGGCAGTCACCTTTGCGACGTACGGCGTACTGAAGAAGAAGGCAGCCACCGGCGCCGTCGAGAGCCTGGCCGTCGAGGCAACGATCATCCTCCCGTTCACCCTGGGCTACCTGATCTGGCTGGACCTGGTTGGCCGCGCCGCCTTCATCCACGCCGGCTGGACCACCACCCTCCTCCTCATCGCAGCCGGCCCAGCCACAGCCATCCCCCTCCTCTTCTTCGCCGGCGCCGCCACCCGGATCCCCCTGACCTACCTAGGTCTCCTCCAGTACCTGACCCCCACCATTCAATTCCTCCTGGGCGTCTACCTGTACGGCGAACCCATGCCCGCCGCCCGCCTTGCCGGCTTCGCCCTCATCTGGCTAGCCCTGGCAATCTTCTCCGGCGGCACCCTCCACCACCTCCACAAACTCCGTGCCCCCACCCCACAACCTTGCACTTGACGGTCTTGGCTCAGCCCAGGGTGTGCATCAGGGTGGTGACGTAGGCGTCGAGGCGGCGTTCCACGGCTTGGGTCGTCAGGTCTGTTCTGCCTGCTTCCCGCCAGGGTTGGGACATCACTTGCACTTCTTCGGAGGACGCCAGGGCGTCTCGCACCAGCCAGTACAGCCGCTCGGTCGGGGCCGCGGCTAGTACGCCGCCGGCCTGCTCGTATGCGTCGGCGAAGCGCAGACCCCAGGCCGGGCCGTGCAGCAGCGCGAGGTTGACGGCGCAGTGCGCCACATCGAGATCCGCTGGGCCCAGGAGGTGGATGCCCAGTCGACGACGCCGGTGATCCGGGCAGCTACCGGTCCTGGGACGTTGAACAGCACGTTGCCGGGCTGGAAGTCCCGGTGCAGGAAGCACCCTTCGTACGGCGGTGCCAGCTTGCGGATCACGTCGATCGCCGCAGCCCATGCCTCCGCGTCGGCGCCTTCCGGAACCACGACCGTGTCGGCGGTCGTCAACGCCACGTAGTCCCGCGGCCCCTCGGCGGGTCGCAACGCGTGGATCGCGACGAGCTGACGGGCGAGCAGCTGGACGCGCGTCTCGAGTCCCTCGTCGTCGAGCACTGTCCGACCGGCCAGATGTGTCATCAGGAGCGACGGGTACTCGCAGTGCGCGGCAGTCGCATCAACCGCGACCAGCCCAGGAGCCGGCACGCCGGTCCCCGGGAGCAGCGTCAGGGCACCCGCCTCCCTGTTCAACGAGTCCTCAGCGTGCTCCACGCCACCAAAACTCCGCAGCACCAGATCCCGGGTCCGTCCATCCCGCGCACCGACGGTCAGCCTCCGCATCTCCGCACTGATCCCACCGTGCAGCACCTCGACGCTGACGACCCGCTCGCCGACCTCCAGATGCCGGTCCACCCAAGCCAACGTCAACGGTCGAACACCCGCAGCCTCATCGCGCCCAATCACCGAGCCACCTCACCACCCAGGCGGTGGCACACGCGACTGATTTGTTGAAGTCGCCGGTCAGCGCCCCGGCACAAGGCGGGACCGGCGCTGCGCACCTGGATGATGCCTCAGGGCGTAGCGGTGGCGTGGAGCGACTTGCCGGGCCGTGGGGCGGCCCGGCAAGTCGGGGAGTCAGCGTTTGGTGACGCGGATCTTGATGGAGGTGCCGTTGCGTTCGAGGACCTTGATGTTGACTCCGTTGTTCGGGACCTTGACGCCGGCTGTGGGTTGTTCGGCGTACCAGTAGGTCCTGCTGTCGTTGAAGGTGGGCACACCGGCCTGGCCGCGGATGTAGCTCGGCTGGCCGTTGATGTGCAGGGTGAACGAGTCCGCCTTCTCCAGGCCGAACGGCGCGTCGTAGCCGCCGACCCGTGGACGCCAGAGTTGGCCGTCGATGCGGTTGATCGGGACCGGATGCGAGTCGACCGGGAGCACCAGGCCTTCACCGAAGTGCTCGCTGGTGTTGTTGTCGCCCTGCGAGGTGTCCCAGTACCAGACCAGCAGGCCGTCCTGGTACGGGAAGTGCTCGACCCAGTCCGGCCGCGTGTTCAGGAAGCCGAAGTTGTACGGGCCGGTGCGCAGGTACTTGTCGTGCGACACGTAGTTGATGTGCGAGGCCAGGTAGAAGTTGTCGTGCAGCCCCGTCACCGACGCGCCGATCGAGCTGAAGCCGGCCAGCGTCCAGCCCTCCGGCGGCGCCTCGGCGCCGGACGTGAAGACCGTCGCGCCACCCGACGTCACCTGGATCGAGTCGGCGAAGAAGCCCTTGCCCTTGACCGCGCCGTCGGTCTGGTAGCGCAAGCGCAGCCCGACCGTCTTGTTCTGGTACGGCGTGAGGTCGAACGTCGCCGGGACGAAGGCGCCGTTCGTGGTCCCGTCGATCCCGTTGCCCTCCGCAACCTTCGTGATGTTGCCGGCGATCGGCTTGTAGCCGGTGCCGTCGTCCACCTCGACGAAGGCGTAGTCGCAGGGATCGGGGCCGCAGTCCTCGATGTCCCACTTCGCCTGGAACGTCAGCGCGGCCGCCCCGGCCCCGAGCGTGACCTGGCGCGACATCGTGTTGTTCAGGTCGTCACCACTGCCGCTCCACCACTGCCGGGCCCCGGCCGCCGGAGCGCCGTACTCGGTGGTCACGGACTTCTTGGGCAGGACGACGACCAGACCCTGGGCCTTCTTCGAGTTGTACTCGTGCGGACCCAGCACCAGCGTCCGGTTCTGTCCGGCCAGGACGATCTCGTAGTCCAGCCATCCGAGCTGCAGCTTGGACCAGGCGTCCAGGTCGGCGGAACGGGTGCCGATGCCCTGGTCATTGCGTGCGCTGACCCGGCTCTGAGCCATCAGCGACCACCAGTTGACGCTGTTCTCGCCGCCGCCGGAGGTGTCGTAGAGGTCGGGCAGGCCGAGGTCGTGCCCGTACTCGTGCGTGAAGACGCTGACGCCGCCGTTCTCCGGCTGGATCGTGTAGTCGCCGACCCAGACGCCGGTGTCGCCGGCCTGGGTGCCGCCGAGCGGGTTGCCCGTCGGGCCGCCGCCGCCGATCGGCGTGGTCTGCACGTACCAGCGGTGCGACCAGATCGCGTCCTCGCCCTGGTGCGGGTCACCGTCGGCCTGGTCGCCGCCGGCGTGCACGATCTGGAAGTGGTCGATGTAGCCGTCCGGCTCGTCGAAGTTCCCGTCACCGTCGAAGTCGTAGCGGTCCCACTGGTCGAACGTCTTCAGCTCGGCCGTGATCTGCGCCGTGGTCCGGCCCGCGGCCTTCTGGTCGGCGACCCACTGGTTGACCGCGTCCTGGATCAGGTTCCAGGTGTTGCTGCACACGTTGGACGCGCACGGGAAGCCGTCGCTGCGGCCGTACCGCGCCTCGTTGTACCTGACCTTCACCCAGTCGGTGACCTTGCCGTTGATGCTGTAACGGCCCGACGACTGCTTCTCGTAGTACTGCCGAACCGTCTCGACCCCGGCGATGCGGCCGTTGCCGAAGTACAGGTCCTGGTAGTACGGGCGGTTGTAGTCCGACCGCCACACCGTCGAGTTGTCGACCGTCCGGTCGGGCTCGGGGATCGCGTTGTGCAGCGGCCCGTCGAAGGTGGTCGGGCCCGGCGTGTCCGGATCGGTGTCCTGGTCCGGGTAGCTCGGATGCCGCTCGTTGCCGAACTCGGCCAGTACGACGAAGATCCGGTCGGTCTTCTCGCGCGCCAGCTCGACGTACTGGTCGACCTTGGCGACGGTCCGCCGGCCCCGGCTGTCGGTCTTGCGGACCGACTTCTTGCCCAGCTTCATCACGGTGCTGGCACCGCGCTTCTCGGCCTTCGCCCGGCCGCTCAGCAACAGGCTCCAGGCCTCCTCACGCAACTCCTGGCGCTTCTCCTCCTGCGGATGTGGAAGCGCGTCGGACGTCGTTGCCTTGGCCCCCTGACTCGCTGGGGTCGTATCCACCGGTGGTGCCGCGACGCCCGCCGAGCCGGTGCTCGCGCCGAACGTCGCCACGAGAGCCAGACCCAGTAGGCCGGCTGCTGATCTGCGCACGATCCCTCCCTGAATCGCGACGACCCAGGTCGGGTGCCTGGGTGTAACCCCCGAGCGCTGACAGCGTCACGTTACGACGAAGTCACCGATCGTTGAAGACTTCGGAGACCGGCTTGGCGGGAGCCCCGCGCACGAACACGCCCCTTGCCGTTCGCCCCGCTTGCCGCCACACTCTCTCAGTGGGGCTGGATCAGGCCGGGGGGGCGTGATCCTCATTTCTGGGGGTGGGGGCAATGGCGCATGCGCGTGCGCGAATCCGATTCGACCGGCTGGTGGGGATCCTGCTTGCGGTGGCGACGGTCGGGTTCGGCCTGTTCGCGCTGGCGGGTACGGCGGCCGCCGCCGCGCCCGCCCACGTCCAAAGTCGCGCCAAGCAAGTCAACGGCACGCTCAACAGCCTGGCGTTCGCGAGCGCCAACGCGGGCGGCAATCTCGTCGTCGTGTACCTGGTGTGGAACAACACCTCGACCGCGACGGTGACCGACAGCCAGGGCAACGTCTACGCGCCCGCGGCGCCGGTCCAGCGATGGAACGGCAACACGCTCAGTTCGCAGGTGTTCTACGCCAAGAACGTCGCCGCAGGGGCCAACACCGTGAGTGCGAGGCTGTCCAGCTCGACCTGGTCGGGCCTGTACATCCACGAGTACACGGGATTGGACAAGGCCAGTCCGCTCGACGTCTCCTCGGCAGCGGTCGGGACCGGTGGCGCGATGAACAGCGGAACCGCGACGACCACCAACGCCAACGACCTCATCTTCGGTGCCGGCGCATCCGCTGACACCGTCACCGCGGCGGGTACGGGTTTCACCAGCAGGCGCAGCGAGTTCGGCAACCGAACCGAGGACAGACTGGTCACCACGACCGGTGCACATCACGCCGACGGCACTCAGAACGGGTCGGCGTGGGTGATGCACATGGTGGCCTTCAAGGCAGAGGCGGGAGCTGTCGACACCACTCCCCCGACGGTCGCCGTGACCGCGCCGGCGAACAACGCCAGCGTCAGCGACATCGTCGCGGTCTCCGCGAACGCGTCCGACAACACCGGCGTGACGGGTGTCCAGTTCTTCGTCGACGGCGCGGCCAAGGGTCCCGAGGACACGACAGCGCCGTACGCGCTGAGCTGGGACAGTCGCACGGTCGCCAACGGCGCACACACCTTGTCGGCACGCGCCCGCGACGAGGCCGGAAACACGACGACGTCGACCGTGGTCAACGTCAACGTCGCGAACACGAACCACTTCCAGAACGAGATCCTCGCGACCGGGTTCGACCTGCCCACCACCTTCGAGTTCCTGCCGGACGGCCGGATGCTGGTCGGTGAGCTGCAGGGCAAGATCAAGGTGCTGCCGCCGCCGTACACCCAACCGAGCTCCACGCTGTTCCTGCAGATCCCGAACATCGGCTCGGCCGGCGTGCAGCAAGGCCTGTACGACATCGCGCTCGACCCGGGATTCGCGACCAACCGCCACTACTACGTCTTCTACACCCTGGGTACGCCGAACCACGACCGCGTCTCCCGCTTCACCGCGAACGCCACCCTCACCGGCACCGTGCCGGGCAGCGAGTTCGTGCTCTACGAGGACCCGCAGGACGCCGACGCCGAGCACCACGGCGGCGCGCTGAACTTCGCCAACGACGGGAAGCTGCTCTTCACGACCGGCGAGCACTTCATTCCCGAGCTGGCGCAACTGCTGACGAACCCGCGCGGCAAAGTACACCGGATCAACACCGACGGCACGGCGCCGGCCGACAACCCCTTCTACGACGGGACCGGGCCGAACATCGACACCATCTGGGCGCGCGGCCTGCGCAACCCGTTCCGGGCCTACTACGACCCGCCGACCGACCGCCTGTTCATCGGCGACGTGGGCGGCAACGATCCGGCGACGGCAGAGGAAGAAGTCAACCTGGCGACCCGCGGCGCGGACTTCGGCTGGCCCAACAGCGAGGGACCGTGCTCCGCTCCCTGCACCAGCCCGCTGATCTACTGGCCGCACGCGGGCCGCGACGCCTCCGTGACCGGTGGCTTCGTCTACCGCGGAACAGCCTTCCCGGCGGCCTACCGGGGCGCGTACTTCTACGCCGACTACGCCCAGAACTGGATCCGCGGCGTCACGCTGGACGCCAACGGAGCCGTCACCGGCAGCTTCAACTTCGAGCCCGCGGACGGCTCGGTCGACGGCCCGTACGGCGACATCGTCTACCTGGCCCAAGGACCGGACGGCGCCCTCTACTACGCGGACCTGGGCTACTCCGACGACAGTGGAACCTTCGGCGTCAGCAAGATCCGCCGGATCAAGTACGTCGAGTCCAACCAGGCGCCGGTCGTGAACGCCGCCGCGACGCCGTCGTCCGGCCCGACACCGCTCGAGGTCACCTTCTCCAGCGCCGGCTCGTCCGACCCCGAGGGCCAGCCGCTCACCTACTCGTGGACCTTCGGCGACGGCACCACCTCCACCCAACCGAACCCGGTCCACACCTACACCGCGGCCGGGGCGTACCAGGCCCGGCTGACGGTCTCGGACGGCGTGAACAGCACCATCTCCACGCCGATCGCGATCAACGCCGGCAGCCTCCCGGTGGCGACGATCCTGACACCGGCCAACGGCTCCCAGTTCCAGGCCGGGGACGTCATCACCTACTCCGGTGACGGCACCGATCCCGACGACGGTTCGCTACCGGCCAGCGCCTTCACCTGGAACATCGACTTCCTGCACGACGGCCATGTCCATCCCGGGACTCCGATCACCGGGGTCAAGAGCGGCAGCTTCACGATCCCCACGGAAGGCCACGACTACACCGGCAACACGCGCTACCGGATCACCCTGACGGTCCGCGACTCGACCGGACTGAGCTCGACCAAGTCCGTCACGATCCACCCCCAGAAGGTGAACCTGACCTTCGACAGCGTGCCGACCGGCCGGACCTTGTACTTCGACGGCATCGCGAAAACGACGCCGTTCGTCGCTGACACCCTCGTCGGCTTCCACCACACCGTCGAGGCACGCAACCAGGTCGCGGGCGGTACGTCGTACACCTTCGCCTCATGGTCGGACGGCGACGGCCAGCAACACACCATCACGGCGCCGGCGACGCCGCAGAGCTACACAGCGACGTACACCTCGACGCCGCTGCCCAATGGGCTGGTCGGCGCGTGGGGATTCAACGAAGGAACCGGGACGAGCGTGGGCGACTCGTCCGGCAGCGGAAACCACGGCACGCTGTCCGGCGCCACCTGGAACGCGGCCGGCAAGTACGGCGCCGCCCTGTCGTTCAACGGATCGACGGGCAACGTCACCGTCCCGCACTCGGCCTCACTCAACCTCAACTCCAGCTTCACCTTCGAAGCGTGGGTCAACCCGACGGCGCTCACGGCCTACCAGACCGTCCTGATCAAGGAGCTGACCGGCGGCTGCGGCTACTGGTTGCAGACCACGGGCAGCACCATCGCCAGCGGCTTCAGCAACAACGGCTGTCGCGAACATGCGAGCAGCGCTCCGGCGATCCCGCTCAACCAGTGGTCGCACCTGGCCGCCGTCTTCGACGACGCCGCCAACACCTACACCCTCTACCTCAACGGTACGGCGGTCCTGACCGAGAGCGAGACCGCTGCGCCGGTACCCAACACCCAAGCTCTCGTGTTCGGCCAGTCCGCTTGCACCAGTTGCGCCAACGAACGCTGGCGCGGCCTGCTCGACGACATCCGCATCTACAACCGGCCCCTCACGCCCGCCGAGATCCAGACCGACCTGGCCACAGCCGTCCAGTGAGTTGAGCGTTCTTACCAGCGCCACCAGCTGGAGCGGCGGTGGGCGACGCGCTTCTCGCCGTTCAGGCGCGGCAGGGTCAACAGGCAGTCCAGGCCCGCCTCGGCATCGACTCGGCTGCACAGGCGCGGCCGGCCTTCGTGGTCGTCCACGAGCACTTCCGGCCCGCGGCTGCCGTCGGGTTGCCGCACGTAGGCACGGGCGTCGGTACGACGGAGCCACCGGATCAAGTCGCCGACCGAGGACTCCTCGCTGCCACTGGAGCCGCCGTCGAACCGAACCGCGACGATGTTCTCCAGCCCGTCTCCTCCGGCCGTTCGGATCGCGCTGATGTACAGCGTCGTGTAGCTAGCCAAGCTGACCATTGCGTCCAGCCTCCTGGCTGCATCCTGCTGCATATCGCACCACCAACGGAAGATCCGTCGACCGCGCGTCACCGACCGACTACGGCGTGCCTCGACGCCGTCTGACCGCGTCGGCTTGACCTTGACGCAGCGTCAACCCTCCACGCTGGTGGCTCGAACAGCGACGTGGAGGGTTGACGGTGATGATTCGGGTGCAGGGGCTCGAGAAGGCCTACGGGAAGGTCGAGGTGTTGCGGGGGGTGGATTTCGAGGTGGAGCGGGGCAGTATTTTCGCTCTGCTCGGGTCGAACGGGTCGGGTAAGACCACGACCGTGCGGATCCTGGCCACGCTTCTCAGGGCCGACGCGGGGACGGTCAGCGTCAACGACTTCGACGTCGCGACGCAAGCGTCGTACGTCCGCGAGTCGTTCAGCCTCACCGGCCAGTTCGCGGCCGTCGACGAGATCCTCACCGGGCGGGAGAACCTCGTACTCGTCGCCAAGCTGCGCCACCTGGAGAATCCGGGCGCGATCGCGGACGGCCTGCTGCAGCGCTTCTCGCTGACCGATGCGGGTGGGCGAAGAGTGTCCACCTACTCGGGTGGGATGCGGCGCCGGCTGGACATCGCGATGAGCCTGATCGGGAGTCCGCCGGTGATCTTCCTGGACGAGCCGACGACCGGGCTCGACCCGGAGGCGCGCATCGAGGTGTGGGAGGCCGTGAAGGGGCTCGCCGGGCGCGGGACCACGGTGCTCCTGACCACGCAGTACCTGGAGGAGGCCGAGCAGCTCGCCGACCGGATCGCCATCCTGCACGAGGGCCGGATCATCGCCAACGGCACTCTCGCCGAGCTCAAGCGGCTCCTTCCGCCCGCCAAGGTCGAGTACGTCGAGAAGCAGCCCACCCTGGAAGACGTCTTCTTCGCCGTCGTCGGCAAGAACTGAGGAGCACTCATGGCCACGCACTTCTTCGGCGACACCGCCGTACTCACCGGTGGCACCCTGCGCCACGTCACGCGCAGCGTCGACACCATCCTCACCACCGCCATCATGCCGATCGCCATGATGCTGATGTTCGTCTTCGTGTTCGGAGGCGCGATCGACACCGGTCCGATCAAGTACGTCAACTACATGCTGCCCGGCATTTTGCTCATCACGGTCGCGTCGGGCATCGCCTACACGGCCTTCCGGCTGTTCATGGACATGCAGCGCGGGATCTTCGAGCGGTTCCAGTCAATGCCGATCGCACGGCCGGGCCTCCTGTGGGCGCACGTGCTGACCTCACTGTTCGCCAACCTGATCTCGCTCGTGATCGTGGTGGGCGTCGCTCTGCTCCTGGGCTTCCGCTCGGGGGCCGGACTGCCGGCGTGGCTCGGGGTCACCGGCCTGCTGCTTTTGTTCACCCTGGCACTGACCTGGCTGGCCGTCATCCCCGGTCTCACCGCGAAGACCATGGACGGCGCGAGCGCGTTCTCCTACCCGCTCCTCTTCCTGCCCTTTCTCAGCTCGGCCTTCGTGCCGACCGGCACCATGCCCGGTCCGGTGCGCTGGTTCGCCGAGAACCAGCCGGTGACGTCCATCGTCAACACGATCCGTGACCTGTTCACCCAGCAGCCGGTCGGCAACGACGTCTGGACCGCCCTCGCCTGGTGCGTCGGCATCCTGGTCGTGGCCTACGGCTTCGCCATGGTCACCTATCGCCGCAAGATCGCCTGAGGCAGGCTGAGACCCATGCTCACCATCAGCCAGCTTGCGGCCTACGCGGGAGTGACGGTGCGGGCGATACGCCACTACCACCAGATCGGGCTGCTGCCGGAACCCGAGCGCGACCAGTCCGGGTACCGGACCTACAACGCCGCCGCGGTCGTGCGACTGATCCGGATCCACACCCTGGCCGATGCCGGGGTGCCGCTGGCCCGGGTGCAGCAGCTCCTCGATGCCGGACCGGAGGAGTTCGCCGCTGGTGTCCAGGAGATCGACAAGCAACTGCGTGCGGAGGTCCGGCGGCTCCAGGGCAACCGGAAGCGGATCGCCAGGCTCGCCGCCGGAGAGCACCTGGCGCTTCCGCAGAGCGTCGTTGGCTACCTCGACCGGCTGCGTGGTCTCGGCGTCGAAGAGTGGTACATCGAGCTCGAGCGGGACGCCTGGATCATGGTTGCCGCCCAGCTGCCCCACCTGGTCGACGCCGTGATCGGCATGAAGCACGCGGCGCTGGAAGACCCCGACATGGTGAAGCTCTACAGCCTGCTGCGCGGGGGACTCGACTGGCAGGCCGACGATCCGCGGATCATCGAGATGGCCGACATCCTGGAGCGCCTGATGATTCGCGCTGTGCAGGCCGGTGAAGTGGGTGCCGACGTCGTCGACGACCGGTTCGTCGCGCTGATGGACGCGACCATGGCCGAGTCCGCGCCGGGCGCCGAGCAGCTTCTGGCGATCCTGGCGGAGCGGGGCTGGAAAGGCTGGACCCAGATCGAGCAAGTGCCGGCCGACCGCCTCAGCACCCCGGCAGACCATTAACCAACTCTCATTTTCAAATGGCGTCCGAGCGCCCGCTCGGTTGTTAGCGTGCGTTCATGTCCGAGCGCCGATCCATCGTTCCCGCCTTTGCGCGGGACGATCTCGGGCATGCGATCGGACGGCGGCTGGTGCCGATCTGCGCCGCGATCATGGTGCTCCACGTCGGGGCCGTCGCGGTCCGCAGCTTCGTCCGGCCCGAGCCCGGTGCCCTGGCCGATGCCCTGGCACTGCTGAACGCCGCTCAGGAGCGCTCGCTGGCGAGCTGGTGGACATCAGCGCTGCTGGCAACCTGCTGTCTGCTGACGATCGCCGCCGCCCGACTGGCTGACCGCGGCGCTCTCACCGGTCGAGCCGGTCGTGCCGGCCGCGCCGCGCGGCCCTGGCTTGTGCTGGCCGCGGTTTTCGCCCTGCTGTCCCTCGACGAGGTCGTCTCGCTCCACGAACGTGGCGCCGAGTGGACCACGGCGGTCTTCGAGACCAGCTCGCTGCTGGGGCGTCTGGGGTGGACGATCCCGGCCGCCGCGGCCCTGGTGCTCTCGCTGCTCGTCCTGGTTCCCGCGTTCCGGTCCATCCCGGCCCGGCCGCGCGTCGTCATCGTCGCCGGCCTGGCCACGTCGATCGCCGGGGCGCTGGGCATGGAGGTCGTCAACGTCCTGCTCACCGACGCCGGCGCCCGCTACCTGTGGCGGCACCTCGCGATGGCCGTCGAGGAGACGGCCGAGATGATCGGCGTCGCAATCGTGCTGCTCGGCGTGCTGACCGCCGTACGGATCCGCTGGGCCGACCGCGAACTGACAGTCACCTACATCCCCGACCGCTAAGGCCGTACGGCGTCGAGAGGGTTGGCGGCCATCCTGGCACTCAGGCCGGACTGGACTGCTCGCGCGGCCGAGCTCTCGGGCTTCCGCGCGGCCTGCGCCTGGAAGCAGGCGAGGAACTCCTCAGCCAGGCCGAGACGCGGGTGCTGTTGGAGTACGTCGTCCCGGAAAGCCGGACTCAAATCGTCGATCCCCCGACCCACGATGTCCAGTGCCGCAGCCCGCGACAGCAGGTGACCCTCGGGATCGTCAGCCGCCTCCAGGTCCATCCACATGTGCCTGACGATCACCTCGCCAAGCCGCACGCGCCGCGAGCTCGGCCACCCGGCACCGGCGGCGAACACGCGGGCGACATGCCCGCCGGCCTCCTCGAACGAAACGGTGTGACTGTCGAACTCCGGCACCAGGCTGATGTCATGGAACATCGCAGCCACGAACAGCAACTCGGCGTCGTACCGGATCCCCTGCTGCTCCCCCAACGCCGCCGCCCACAAGTAGACGCGGCGCGAGTGGGTCAGCAAGGCCGGCGACAGGTACGCCGAGGCCACCTCCAAGGCCGCCGCCGAGGCAGCCGTGTCAGGAACGCTCATGAGACGACGGTACGGCGCAGCAGGCCCGCACTCGTGGTCCACTCCGATACCACAATCACGGGCCAATCACCCACCCAAGCGGCCCATCAAGTTCGCGTCCAAATGGCCCATGGACAGCGGGCCGCGAGTACGTACTGTCGAGGTCATGCGTGCCATCACCGTCCGGGACCCCGAGGCCGGCGTCGACGGACTGTCTCTGACCGAGTTGCCCTACCCCCACGCCGCCGAGAACGACGTCGTCGTACAGGTTCATGCAGCCGGCTTCACCCGCGGTGAGCTGGACTGGCCGGGGACCTGGACCGACCGCGTCGGCCGCGACCGCACGCCAAGCGTCCCTGGCCACGAGCTGTCGGGCGTGGTCGTCGAGCTCGGCTACGGCACCACCGGTCTCACGGTCGGTCAGCGGGTCTTCGGGCTGGCCGACTGGGCCCGTAACGGCTCGCTCGCGGAGTACGCCGCCGTCGAGGCGCGCAACCTGGCGCCGCTCCCCGCCGGCGTCGACCACGTCACCGCGGCCGCGCTGCCGATCTCCGGCCTGACGGCTTGGCAGGCTCTGTTCGACCACGCCAAGCTGAAGACCGGGCAGACCGTCCTCATCCACGGAGTCGGCGGCGCGGTCGGCTCCGTCGCCGCACAGCTCGCCCGCGAAGCAGGCGCCCACATCATCGGCACCGGCCGAGCCGCCGACCAGAAGCAGGCCGCCGAGCTAGGCGTCCACACGTTCCTCGACCTGGACGGCGAACGCCTGGAGGACGCCGGCGAGGTCGACGTCGTGCTCGACGTGATCGGCGGCGAGATCCGTGATCGCTCCACCGCCCTGCTGCGCCCCGGCGGCGCCCTCGTCACCATCGCCGATCCGCCGGCCATCCACCCGCGCGACGGCCGGGCGATCTTCTTCGTCGTCGAGCCCAACCGCGACCAACTGGCCCAGCTCGCCAGCCGCCTCCACGACGGCCGGCTCACCCCGCTCGTCACGACCGTCCGCCCGCTGGCCGACGCCCCCGCCGCCTTCAGCACCCGCGGCCGGACGATCATCACGCTGACCTGAGGCACTTTGTCCGGGGCGGCCGGTAGTGTCCTGGGTCGTGGACGATGGGGAGCGCATTCAGGAACTGGCCGATCAGATCGTCGTACTGCGGGACGCCTACTACCGGGGTTCGCCGACGGTGGCCGACGCGGAGTACGACGCGATCGAGGACGAGCTGCGAACGCTGATCGCGGCCAACCCGGAGCTCGCGCCCGACCCGAACCCGCTGGAGCAGGTCGGCGCGCCCGCGGTGCTGCACGCCCCCGTCCGGCACTCCCGGCCGATGCTGTCCCTGGAGAAGGCGACTCGGCCCGAGCAGGTCGAAGCCTTCTTCACCCGCTTCCCCGGCCAGTCGGTGGTCGTCATGCCGAAGCTGGACGGCCTGTCACTGGCCCTGGTCTACGAGAAGGGCAAACTGGCCCGAGCAGTCACCCGCGGCGACGGGACCACCGGCGACGACGTCACCCCGCTCGTGCGGGCGCTCACCGACGGCGTCCCGGCCCGGCTCGACGTACCGGACCGCACCGAGGTCCGCGGTGAGGCGGTCATGTTGCGCTCCACCTTCGCCGCCTACAACGCCGCCCACCCCGACAAGCCTCTGATCAACCCGAGGAACGCCGCCGCCGGCACCCTCCGCGCCAAGGACCCGGCCACCGTGGCCGAGCGGCGGCTGCAGTTCTTCGCCTTCGACCTGCTCAGCGACTCCGACGACGCGGCCGCCGATCTGGAGCGCGCACTGCAGACGATGGGATTCACCGTCGCCGACATGCGGCACTGCGACGACGCCGCCGCGGCGCAGGCGGTGATCACCACGATCGAGCAGCAGCGCAACGATCTCGACTACGACCTGGACGGCGCCGTACTGCGGCTGGCCGACCGCGACGCCTTCGCTGCCGCCGGCACCCGTTCGAGCTCGCCCCGCGGCGCCCTCGCGTACAAATTCGCCGCCGAGGAGAAGACCACCGTGCTCGCCGACGTGGTCTGGGACGTCGGCAAGACCGGCAAGATCGCGCCGGTCGCCTGGCTCGAACCCGTCTTCGTCGGCGGTACGACGGTCACCCGGGCAACGCTCGCCAATCAGGAGGTCATCCGCGCCCGCGACATCAAGATCGGCGACACGGTCCTGGTCCGGCGCGCCGGAGACGTGATCCCGTTCGTCGCCGGCGTACTCGACGCCTCCAAGCGCACCGGAGCCGAGCGCGACATCGTGCCGCCGAGCGTCTGCCCGTCGTGCGAGCAGCCGCTGACCGAGCAAGGCAACAGTCGCGAGCTGTTCTGCACGAACGTGGCTTGCCCCGCCCAGACCGTCCGGCGACTCATCCACTGGGCGTCCCGCGCGGCCGCCGATATCGACGCCATCGGCGGGGTCTGGATCGAGCGCCTGGCCGAGGCCGGGATCCTGGAGCACCCGTCGGACTTCTACCAGCTGACCGCTGAGCGCCTGCTGGAGTTCGACCGCATCGGCGAGGTCTCGGCCGCCCGGATGATCGAGTCGATCGACGCGAGCCGCCAGGTCGGCCTGCGCCGGGCACTGATCGGCCTCGCGATCCCGATGGCGTCCGAGGGTACGGCGGCCAGGCTGTGCCGGGCGGGATTCGCCTCCCTGGAAGCGGTCGCCGACGCGGGCGTCGACGGCGTGGTGGCCGTGGACGACATCGGCCCGAAGGTGGCCGCCTCCCTGATCGAGCATCTCACCCGCCTGCGCCCCGAGCTCGAGCGGCTCCGCGCGGCCGGCGTCTCGCTCGACGTCCGCGAGGAAGACCTCCCACCGGTCGTGGCAGCCGGTGCGCCGCTCGCCGGCAAAACAGTCGTCGTCACCGGTTCGATCAGTGACCCACGCTCCGGCGAGAAGGTCACCCGCCCGGCCTTCCAGCGCCTCTGCGAACGGGCCGGCGCGACCATCGCCTCATCCGTCTCGGCAAGCACCGACTTTCTCATCACCGGCGCGGACGTCGGCGCCAGCAAGCTCACCAAGGCCGAGAAGCTCGGCGTCACCGTCGTCGACCAGTCCGAGATCTGGCAACAACTGCAAGCCGCTGACCTACTCCCCCGCTGACCCCCGGGAAGGGCACATGACAAACGGCAAGCATCGCGAGGCGACCGGCTTCCAGGAGCAGGCGCCGTACGACGAAACCATCGACCTGCGGACCGACTTCGTGATGGTCTACGGGCTCAACGACACCACACCGGAGCGCATCGCCCGGTGGCGCGAGGCCGGCTATCGCGTCCACCTGATGACCGGCATCTCCTGGGGCACCTACCAGGACTACCTCGATGGCCGGTGGGACGGCTCCGACCACTGGGCCGACGCACAGACCGCGGGTGACGGATCCCCGATCCTGCACGGGCACAGCACCGACATCCCGTACATGGTCCCGACCTTCGGCTTCACCGAGTACCTGGTGCAGAAGCTCCGCCCGATCATCGGGCTCGGGGTCGAGGGCATCCACCTCGAAGAGCCGGAGTTCTGGGCCCGCGCCGGCTACTCGGAATCGTTCAAGCGGGAGTGGCAGGCGTTCTTCGGCGAGCCGTGGCAGCCGCCGCACAGCACCCCCGAGGCGCACTTCCGCGCCGGGCAGCTCAAGCAGCACCTGCTGTCCCGCAGCCTTGACCGGGTCACCTCCGTGCTGCGGGACGAAGCTCTCCAGCAAGGCCGCGAGGTGCGGTTCTACGTCCCGACGCACAGCCTGCTGAACTACACCCAGTGGCAGATCATCAGCCCCGAGTCCCGCCTCCGGACGCTGCCCTCGATCGACGGCGCCATCGCGCAGGTGTGGACCGGGACCTCCCGCACCCCCAACGTGTACGCCGGCAAGGTCGCGGAGCGCACGTTCGAGACGGCCTACCTGGAGTACGGCATCGCCCAGGACCTGACCCGCGGCACCGACCGGCGGATGTGGTTCCTGCACGACCCGATCGAGGACCACCCGGACCGCACCTGGGAGGACTACCTGGCCAACTACCAGCGCACCCTCGTCGCCTCGCTGCTGCACCCGGGCGTCTCGCGGTACGAGGTGGCGCCGTGGCCGAACCGGATCTTCAACCGTCCCTACCTGCGCGAGGGGTCGACCGAACGGGAATCGATTCCGCACGACACCGCCACCAGCTACCTGATCGCGATGAACAGCCTGCGCGACCTGGACCAGCCGGAGGTGCGCTGGGCTCACGAAGGACCGCGGATCGGGGTCGCGCTCTCGGACACCGCCATGTTCCAGCGCTGGTCCCCCGGCGGTGAGAGTGGACACTACGACGGCCTGCAGGACGCCCTGGCAGTGGAAGGCCGCGAGCAGTTGCACTTCTCCGACTTCTACGGTTTGGCGCTGCCACCGCTGTGCGACGGGCAGCGGGTCTGTCCGGTCCAGCTGGAGAACGTGATCGACACTCCGGATGCGCTGGACGATGTCGACGTACTCGTCCTGAGCTATGAGTTCCAGAAGCCGTTGGCGCCCGGCATCCACTACGCGCTGGCCGGGTGGGTCAGCCGCGGCGGCAGTCTGCTGTACGTCGGCGACGGCGCCGACCCGTACCACGAGATCCGGTCCTGGTGGACCGGCCGCTACGACACCTGCGCCGACCATCTGGCCGAGGCGCTCGGCGCGGAGCGCGACCACGACGGCGTCCAGCCGATCGGGCAGGGCCGGGTCCGGTTCCTCCCGTCCCGACCGGCCGACTTCACCGAGTCGCCGGAACGCGCCGACGAGCTGGTCGCGGCGATCCGCGAGCTGGCCGAAGCAGGCGGCCACACCTGGAAGTCCACCAACTGGCTGTCCGTGCGGCGCGGTCCGTACCTCGTCGGCGCCGTCCTGGAGGAGGCCGGCGGCTCGCACGTCGTCGAGGGCAAGTATCTCGATCTGCTCGACCCACAGCTGGGCGTCGTCCGGCGGCGCGAGCTGGGCCCGGGCGAGCTGACCTGGCTCCGCGACCTGACGTACGACGAGGAACCGCTGCTCGCCTCCGCCGGTCGGATCGTGGACTGGGAACGCGACCAGACCACGATCCGTTTCGGCTGCGAGGCGCCGCGCGGAGTGCAGGTCACGACCGCCCTGCGCGTGCCGGCCAGGCCGGCCGCCGTCCGAGCCGACGGCGCCGACCTCCCCGACCTGCGGTACGACGCCGAGGTCGGCGTGCTGTGGCTCCGGCATCCCGGCGTTCCCACCGGCTCCCGGGTTGAGATCACCTTCTGAACGGCACCGTCGAGAAGACGGCCAAAAAAACTTCGCCGAAGCTGTCGAAGACGGTGTGGTGGCTTCGAGGTAGCGGCATCAGAGCAACCTCGAAAGGATGGTCCGAGATGACCGAGTACGAGTTCCCACCCGTCCCGCAGCCCAGTGAAGCCCTGCGCCGGCTCGACCGGCTGGTCGGCGAGTGGAGCGTGTCCGGAGGCACCGTCGGCACGGTGACCTACGAGTGGATGGAAGGCGGCTACTTCCTGCTCCAGCGCGTCCTGATGCACCAGCAGGGGCACGAGATCAACGGCCTGGAGGTGATCGGGCACGAGCGTCCGTTCGGCGCCGCGCCGGGCGACGACATCAAGTCCAGGTTCTACGACAGCGAGGGGAACACCCTCGACTACGTGTACGAGCTCGAGGGCGACACCCTGACCATCTGGGGTGGCGAGAAGGGCTCACCGGCGTACTTCCGGGGGACCTTCAGCGACGGCGACACGCGGATGGATGGAGAGTGGGTCTACCCCGGTGGCGGCGGCTACCAGTCCACCATGACGAGAAGCGACCGAGGAGACGACAAGTGAAGTACATCCTGCTGGCCTACACGAACAAGGCCGACTGGGAGACCGTGGACACCAGCAGTCCGGAGTTCATCGCCATGTGCCAGTTCTACGAGGACCTCGGCCGGGAGCTGACCGAGTCCGGCGAGTTCGTGGCGACCGAAGGGCTGGCCGACCCGTCCCTGACAGTCACCGTCCGCAAGACCGACAAGGGCGCGGTGGCGGTCGACGGCCCGTACGCCGAGTTCAAGGAAGTCCTCGTCAGTTACGCCATCGTGGACACCGCCACCCACGACCGGGCGGTGGAGATCGCCGCCCGGATCGTCGAGGCGATCGGCGACACCGTCGAGATCCGCCCGATCCCGGACGGACCGGACGGGAGCTGACGTGACACCCCGGATCGAGGACCTGCTGCGTGAGCTCGCGCCGCAGGTCCTCGGTGCCCTGGTACGGCGGTACGGCCACTTCGACACCGCCGAGGACGCAGTCCAGGAGGCGCTGCTGGTCGCGGCGACCAGCTGGCCGGCTGACGGCATCCCGGACGATCCGCGCCCGTGGCTGATCCGGGTCGCGTCCCGCAAGATGATCGACCAGCTACGCCAGGACCAGGCGCGACGGGAGCGCGAGGCGATCGACGCGACCCGGCAACTCCCGCCACCCGAGGGCACACCATCGGCGGACCAGGACGACTCGCTGGTCCTGCTGTTCCTCTGCTGCCACCCCGTGCTCAGCCGGGAGTCTCAGGTCGCACTCACCTTGCGCGCCGTCGGCGGTTTGACGACCGAGGAGATCGCCCGGGCGTACTTGTTGCCGCTGCCAACGATGGGGCAGCGGATCAGCCGGGCCAAGCAACGGGTCAAGGCCGCGGGATCCACCTTTCGGCTCCCGTCCCCGGTCGACCGGGCCGAGCGTCTGGACGCCGTACTGCAGGTCCTGTACCTGATCTTCAACGAGGGCTACACCGCCACCGCAGGCCCTGAGCCGGACCGGGTGGAGCTCTCCGCCGAGGCGATCCGGCTGACCAGGATGCTGCACCGGCTGCTGCCCGCCGACGGGGAGGTCGCGGGCCTGCTCGCACTGATGCTGCTGACCGATGCCCGACGGCCGGCCCGCACCGGCGACGACGGCGTGCTGATCCCGATGCACGAGCAGGACCGCCGTCGCTGGAACCCCGAACTGATTGCTGAGGGCACCAATCTGCTGACGGCCGCGATGGCGCGTGGAAAGCCGGGACCGTACCAGTTGCAGGCCGCGATCGCCGCCGTACATGACGAAGCGGCCGATGCCGCGAGCACCGACTGGAAGCAGATCCTCGGCCTGTACACACTCCTGGAGCGGCTGACCGACAACCCCATGGTCACGCTCAATCGCGCCGTCGCCGCCGGCATGGTCCACGGCCCGGACGCCGGCCTCCGCCTCCTCGACACCCTCGCCGACGACCCCCGCTTCACCGAGCACCACCGCCTGACCGCGGTCCGCGCGCACCTCCTGGAGTCCGCCGGCGACCAAGCCGCCGCCGCAACCCACTACCGCCTGGCCGCCGACCAAACCCCAAGCCCCCTGGAACAGCAGTACCTCCTCGCCCGCGCCGACCGTCTTACGTGATGGGCTTGGTCCCGACGCCGATGTTGAGTGGAGCCGTGAGTACGACGGAACCGTTGCCGCCGGCGCGGTCGCGGATCATGCCGTCGAGCACGCCGATGATCTCCTGGCGTTGCTCGTCGGTGAGGCCGGCGACGAGTTGGCCGGGGATCGGGTTGCCGCCGAGGGTCCAGTCCCAGAGCTGCTGTCCGGTCCGGACGCTGACGCTCTCCTGCTGACTCGCGTCGACGACGACGTCCGACAGTCCCGCGTCGGTCAGCCGTTGCCGCAGCACCGCCGGATCGGCCACCTGGAACTCGAGCATCGGCTCGTCCTCCGGCGGGCCCTCGAAACCCGGAACGACCGCCTGCGCGGCGCCGACGAAGAAGTGCAGCGCCTCGAACTCCGCGGGATTCCCGTAGGCGATGAGGAGGACGCGTCCACCCGGCTTCGTCACGCGGACCATTTCACGGAGCGCCTGCGCCTGGTCCGGAACCAGCATGACGCCGAACTGTGAGCCCGTGACGTCGTAGGTGTCGTCGGGGATGGCCAGCGCGTGACAGTCCATCACCTTGCCTTCGGCATCGAGGCCTTCGGCAGCGACCCGCGCGCTGAAGCGGTCGATCATGTTCGGCGACCAGTCGGTTGCCAGCACCCTCGCGCCGAGTCGCGCCGCGGGAAGGCTCAGGCCGCCGGTCCCGGCGGCGACGTCGAGGAAGGAGTCGCCCGCTGTGAGGCCCGCCAGTCGAAGGCCGGCCGTAGCCAGTTCGGACTCCCCCGGCGCCACGTGTTCGTCGTACGCCTGAGCAATCGCGTCCCATGCCTGCAAAGCTGTCATGGCCTGAAGGTAGGCCGGCGACCGGCCGTCCGACTTCGGTCAGACGACCCAGCTCCACGTCGAGAGCATGGGTAGTTGTGTCTAGATCAGACGGTGCTCGTACGCGTAGGCGGTCGCGGCAGCCCGCGATGGCACGCCGGTCTTGGCGAAGATGTTGCTGACATGGCGAGCGACTGTCTTCTCGGCCAGGCCGAGCTCGCGAGCGATAGCGCGATTCGTCCTGCCGGTGGCCAGCAGGCGCAAGACCTCGGCCTCACGCGCGGTCAGGGCGCCGGCGACCCGGCCGACGAGATCGTCGAGCCGCTGGAGATCCGGCTGCGCACCCAACTCCTCGAAGGTGCTCCGCGCGCCGTCGATCTCCACTGCTGAGGTCTCCGAATCCCCGAGCTCAGCACAGGCCAAGCCGACCAGAACCCGAACGCGCGCCGTCTCGTACGGCGCAGCCAGCGACCGCCACGCCCCGACGGCCACCCGAAGCGTCCGCAACGCGGGGCCTGGCTCACCCTCGGCGAGTAGGACTGCGCCCTCGGCGGACGCACTCACCGCGCGCAGATAGGGCACGTCCATGGACTCGGCGATCTGCCGGAGTTCATTGGCGGATGCCCGCGCCGATGCCACCTCCCCCGCGGCCAGCATGGTCTCGACGTAGGCGGGCAGGATCCGCGCACGCGCAGGTGGCTCCAGGACCTCGTGGAGCGCGCGAGTCAGCACGCTGGTCGCGACGTCGACGCGACCTTGCGCCAGCCGCAGCAACGCCAGGCCGGGCTCGGGTGAGCGTCCGGCTTCACTCGCCTTGCGGTAGCTGTCCTCAGCGTCAGCATGCTCACCACGCAACCGCTGCAGCTCGCCCAACTGGTAGTAGGCCGAACCCAGCGTGTCCCAGCGGACCGCGCCGGAGAGCCGGTCGCAGGCGTCGCGAGCAGCTGCGACCGCGTCAGACCAGGCTCCGTCGAGCTGCATGAGCTCGCAGCGATGGACCAGGCAGTTGCCGCGGAAGGGAACCAGGTCGGGCTGGGACTCGCACCATCGACTCAGCGCCGCCGTCCATTCCCTGGCCCGCCGCAGGTCGAAGACCCCCGAGCAGCCGGCGATCACCGTGCAGTAGGCGATACCGGCGTACATCGGCGATGCCTCGCCTGAGGTGACGCCGGCCATGACCTCGTCCAACAGGGCCATCGCGGCCGGGACCTGCCCTTGCATCAGCAGCGACATGCCTTCGCCGAGCCGTGCCATGGTCACCAGATCGGGGTCGCCGCACCGACGGCCGGCCGCAACCCCTTCCGCGAAGGCAGGCTGCGCGTTCTCCGGATCGCCGGCCCACAGCTGGACGAAGGCGTTCCAGGTCAGCACCCACGCGTGCTCGGCGCCGTACCCCAAGCCCTCGAGTGCACGTCCGGCGCGAGCGAGCCATCCCATCGCAGGTGCGGTCTCACCTCGGAACAGCAGTCCGGCCCCGATCCGGACGGCGTACCGCACGGCCCGCTGCCGCTCGCCGGCTCGGGTGGCCTCGTGGTGAGCGCGCGTCCACAGCTGCGTAGCCTGCTCATCCTCCCCAGCCAGGTACGCGGCAAGCGCGAGCCGGTCGAGGTCGTCCAGCTCGAGTCCGCTGATCCCGGTCACCACCCCAGTGTCATCCTGTGGGGCCGCCCTCAGACAGCGACTGGCAGGTCCGCCAAGCGCCACTCGAGCATGCCCTCGGTCAGCCGAACGGCCCGGCGCCCCTCGGTGGTCAGCATGCGCACCGCCTCGTGCGCCATCACGCAGTACGCACCGCGGCAGTACGCCACGATGGTGGTGCCGGCCGGCAACGACGCAATCCGTTCCGCCAGCCGGTCGACCGGGATCGAGACAGCGCCGGGGATGTGGCCGGCGTCGTATTCCTCGACCGGCCGTACGTCGATCACCGTGACATCGCCCGCTTCCAAGCGCAGCAAGAGCTCGTCCCGGGTCAGCTCATCGATGTCGTCTGCACCCAGATACGCGGCCTTGGCGCGCTCGACCCCGGCGCTGTGCATCGCCGCGACGTTCCGAAGCTGTGACCAGAGCCCCGCCACGTCGGCGCCGGCCAGCCGGTAGTAGACCTTCGTGCCCTCTTTCCGGGTCGCCAGCAAGCCCGCGTGGCGCAGGATCTGCAGGTGGTTCGACGCTGTCGTGAGGCCGAGCCCGGCCCGGCCGGCCAGCAGCTCGACCGGCCGCTCCCCTTGCGCCAGCAGGTCCAGCAACTCCAGCCGCTTGGCGCTGGCCAGCGCCTTGCCGACCTTGGCGAACTCCTCGAACAGGTCCGCCTTGCGCGCCGGGTCACCCATTGACATTCCTCCAAAGATTCATGGAATAGTGTAGGAGTGGCTGCTGACCTCGGCAACATGGTCGTTCCGGTCGTCGACGACGGCCTGGGCAACTCGGCCTACCTGGTGGACCTGGGTGATCGACGGGCACTGGCGGTCGACCCGTCGCTCGATCTGCGGGCGCTGCGAGCCGAAGCGGAGCGGCGCGACCTCACGGTGGCCTTCGCCGCCGACACTCACCTCCACGCCGACTTTCTGTCCGGCGCGGTCCAACTTGGTGAGACCGAAGGTGCCAAGGTCCTGGCATCCGCGGCCGGAGGCCGGCTGTTCGACCACGCACGCCTGAGCGACGGAGACGAGGTCGATCTCGGCGGGCTGACCTTGCGTGCGCTGACCACGCCCGGCCACACCGGCGAGCACTTGGCCTACGAGTTGCTCGACGGCTCGAGCCGGCTCGGTGTGTTCACCGGCGGCTCGCTGATCGTCGGCGGCGCCGCCCGTACAGACCTCGCCGGCGCCGACCAGACCGAAGCACTCAGCTCGGCGCAGTACCGATCGTTGCGGCGGCTTGCCGAACTGCCCGACTCCACTCCGTTGTGGCCAACTCACGGCGCCGGATCCTTCTGCTCCGCGCCCGGCAGCGGCGAGCGGACCTCCACCGTCGGGCGGGAGAAGGCCACCAACCCGTTGCTGGCCGCGACCGACGAGGATGCGTTCGTCCGGCAACTCTTGGATGGGCTCGGCAGCTTCCCGCCGTACTTCCTGCGCCTCCCCGAAGAGAACCGCCGCGGCCCCAGCCTGTCCGCCGGCCTGGCAGTTCCGGGACTGGATGCGTCGAGGGTGGCCAAGCTGGCCCGGCTCGGCGCCGTGGTGATCGACGTGCGGCCGGTGCGGGACTTCGCTGCCGGGCACATCCCGGGAGCGCTGTCCATCCCGCTCCGGGCCCAGTTCGTCTCCTGGCTCGGCTGGTTGCTCGACTCGGCGACGCCGTACGTGATCGTCCGCCGCCCGGACCAGGACCTGACCGAGGTCGTCTGGCAGGCCGTCAAGATCGGGTACGACGTACCGGTCGGAGAGCTCGCCGGCGGTATGGCGGCGTGGGACGGACCCCCCACCCGGACGCCGCTGCTCACCGCGAGCGAGATCGGCGACCACCGTGTGCTCGACGTACGGCAGGACAACGAGTTCCACAACGGCCACATCCCAGGCGCCGTCCACGTCGAGCTCGGCAACCTGCCGGATCACGTAGCCGACCTTCCGACCGAGCCCATCGTGGTGATGTGCGGCCACGGGGAACGCGCGATGACCGCCGCGAGCATCCTGCGCCGTCACGGCCACGTCGGTGTCCAGGTCCTCGAGGGTGGCGTGGACGACTGGACAGCCGCCACCGGCAGACCGCTGGCATGACCACCCGGACCGGCCCACCGCGGCTGGGCCTGCGAGCCAACCTCGGCCAGTTCGTCGTGCTCGTCGCGGTCAACGCCCTGGTGGGCGGCATGCTCGGCCAGGAACGCGTGGTCCTGCCGCTGCTCGCCGAGCAGACCTTCCAGCTCACCGCCTACACCGGCGCGCTGACCTTCATCCTCGCCTTCGGCCTGGTCAAGGCCGTCACCAACTTCTTCGCGGGCACCTGGTCGGACCGCTTCGGCCGCAAACCCGTGCTCGTCGCCGGCTGGCTCGTCGGCATCCCCGTCCCGCTGCTGCTGATCTGGGCCCCGCACTGGGGCTGGGTGATCGCCGCCAACGTGCTGCTCGGCGTCAACCAGGGCCTCACCTGGTCCACGACCGTGATCATGAAGATCGACCTGGTCGGACCCGCTCGTCGTGGTCTCGCCATGGGCCTCAACGAGGCCGCCGGGTACGTCGCAGTCGCCGGAACCGCGATGGCCACCGGGTACCTCGCCGCCGCGCACGGTCTGCGGCCGGCGCCGTTCCTGCTCGGCGCCGCGTACGCGGCCCTCGGACTCGGGCTGTCGACCCTCGTCGTCCGCGAGACTCGCGGTCACGCACACCAGGAGGCAGGTACGACGCATCCCGGTCTCACCACCCGCGAGGTCTTCACCCGGACCAGCTTCACCGAACCCGCACTGTCCTCGGCATCCCAGGCGGGCCTGGTCAACAACCTCAACGACGGCCTGGCCTGGGGACTCTTCCCGATCCTGTTCACCAGCCAGGGACTCGGTCTCGCCGCGGTAGGCCTCCTCGGCGCGCTCTACCCCGCGGTCTGGGGGTTCGCCCAGCTCGCGACCGGGACACTGTCGGACCGGATCGGGCGCAAGTGGCTGATCGCAGGCGGCATGTTCGTCCAGGCAGCCGCACTCGTCATGGTTGCTGTGAGCACCGAACTGTCGAGCTGGCTCGTCGCGGTGACGGCACTCGGGCTGGGTACGGCGGCCGTGTACCCGACCCTGCTCGCGGCCGTCGGGGACGTCGCGGAGCCGACCTGGCGTGCCCGCGCCGTCGGGGTCTACCGGCTGTGGCGCGACGGCGGCTTCGCTGTCGGCGCGCTCCTCGCGGGCGTGATCGCCGACCTCTGGGGCATACCCACGGCCATCTGGACCGTCGCCGCCATCACCGCCGCGTCCGGACTCGTCGTCGCCGCCCGGATGTACGAAACACATCCCAAGAGCTCGCGATGAGCCGGCCGGTGTCGTATTCGGCCTGCCGCCGATCGTCAGGTTCGTGAAAGGACCACAGCGAGAAGGGACATGACCATGTCAGCGACCGTGAACGCGCTCGACATCGCGGTGACCGACCTGACTGCCGCGATCGAGTTCTACCGTCGGCTCGGGCTGGAGTTCGTCCGGGACGAGCACTGGCCGAACGACCACGCCGGGTGCGACCTGCCGAACGGTTTGCACCTGATGCTCGATTCCGACGAGCTGCGCGGCAAGACCACCTCCGGCTGGAAGCCGACCGCCACGGGACGGACCTTCCTGACCTTCGAGCAGGAGTCACCGGCGGCGGTCGACGCCAAGTACGCCGAGCTCGTCGCCGGCGGCGTCACCGGACTGCAGGAGCCGTACGACGCGCCGTGGGGCATGCGGTACGCGACCGTGGCCGACCCGTCCGGGAACGGCGTCGACCTGTTCGCCAGTCTCCCCGCG
This sequence comes from Kribbella sp. NPDC002412, assembly GCF_053592935.1. NCBI lineage: Bacteria > Bacillati > Actinomycetota > Actinomycetes > Propionibacteriales > Kribbellaceae > Kribbella > Kribbella sp. NPDC002412. The sequence continues at coordinate 10,294 of NZ_JBSFBL010000018.1, read as the reverse complement.
GGTGACGCAGACTCAGCACAGGAGGTGGTGCAGTGAAGTACGTGCTCATGTTCGTCGACACCCCGGAGTTCGCCCAGGAGCTCGAGGCGATGAGCCCGGCTGAGCTGGAGCAGGCCTATCAGAAGGTGTACCAGTGGTTCGCCGATCACGCGCCGAAGATCACCAACCGCGGCGCGAAGCTGCAGGGCGCGGCGTCGGCCACCACGGTTCGGCTCGACGGCGCCGAACCGGTGACCACCGACGGCCCGTTCATGGAAGGCAAGGAGGTCATCTCCGGCTTCGTCGAGGTCGACGTCGCCGACCTCGACGAGGCGCTGCGGATCGTGAAGACCTGGCCGGGCTGCCCGGTCGTCGAGATCCGCCCAGTGGAGTCATGACCGAAGTCCACGCCGCCGACGAGCTGGCCCGCGTCGTACGCGAGCACGCGGGCCGGCTCGGCGCATCGCTGATGTCGCTGCTCGGCGACTTCTCCGCTGCCGAGGACCTGGTCCAGGACGCGGTCGAGACCGCGCTCCGACGCTGGCCGGACGAAGGCATCCCGGACCGGCCGGACGCCTGGCTGTTCACGGTCGCCAAGCGGCGCGGGCTCGACGTACTGCGCCGTCAGGAGAACTACCGCACCAAGCTCAGCCACCTGCAGTGGCCGGTCCGGCCGGAACCCGACGACCGGCTTCGGCTCATCTTCACCTGCTGCCACCCAGCACTGCCGCGGGAAGCTCAGATCGCCCTGACCCTCCGCGTCGTCTGCGGACTGACCACCGCTCAGATCGCCGCGGCATTCCTCGTCGGCGAGACGACGGTCGCCCAGCGCATCACCCGCGCCAAACGCAAGATCGCCGACGCCGGCATCCCGTACCGGATCCCCCGCGACGAGGAGCTCCCCGAACGACTGAACGAAGTACTCACCGTCATCTACCTGCTGTTCAACGAGGGGTACTTGTCCAGCACCGGCGACCGCGCGCACTCCCGCGACCTGGTCGACGACGCCGAATGGCTGACCGCGCTGCTGGCCGGCCTGCTCCCCAACGAACCCGAAGTCACCGGACTCCTGACCCTCATCCGACTGCATCGCGCCCGCGTCGCCGCACGGTTCACCACCGACGGACAGCTCGTCCTCCTCCAAGACCAGGACCGCGCACTGTGGAACCACGAGGCCATCGCCAACGCAACGGCCTTGCTCACCCGTACGGCGCGCCGCCACCACTCCCCCGGCCCGTACCAACTCCAGGCCGCCATCGCCGCCTGCCACTGCGACGCCCCCACCTGGGCCGACACCGACTGGAAGCAGATCCTCGTCCTCTACGACATGCTTCTCCACCTCCAACCGACCCCCATCACCCGCCTCCACCGCGCCGTCGCCATCAGGTACGTCCACGGACCACGAGCCGCCCTCACCGAGCTCGACGACCTCGACACCGCGCTCGACAACTACCCGCTGTACCACGCAATCCGCGGCGAACTACTCCGAGCCGACGGAAGATCCACAGAAGCCCACGAAGCCGACCGCCGAGCCCTCGAACTCACCAGCAACCCGGCGCAACTCCACCTCCTGCACTCCCGTCACACCAACCTGTGACCCGACCGGCCCACCGCGAGGTCAGGTTGTGCCCAGCGCGAGGACGACCGCGGTGACCGCGGCGGCGACGCAGGCACTTGCGGCCCACGCTGCCTGGCGTGGGATCACGCCGTACTCGCGGTGGACCGCTTTGTCAGCTGCCAGCTGTCCGCCGCGGCGCCGGGCGATCCAGATCGCCACCGCGACCAGCAGGCCGCCGGCAGCGAGCAGCGCGATCGCGGCAGCCAACTCACCGGGGAACCACTCGTTGACCGCGATCGGCAGGAACTGCACGGCACCCCAGCCGCCGAGGGCGAGCACCAGCAGATCCCGGGCCAGTACCGCGAGTGAGACCAGCGCGGCCGCCGTTGCCAGAGCCAGCACGATCCCGCCATCGGCAGGCATCGTCATTCCCGCGCCGACGATCAAGCCGATCCCGCCGAACAGCAATGCGGCCGAGCGCGGCCGTACCACGCCACCCCAGCCGAGCAGGAACCAGATCGCGCCTACGCCCCACACGGCCAGTCCAGGCAACTCGGCCTCGGCAGCGTGAAGCTGTGCGGCCGCGGCGCCTGCAAAGCCGGCCAGCCCCACGACCAGGGCCGCCTGCTGCAGGCTCGTGGGCAACCGCCACCACAGCACCGAGGCAAGAGCCGCCGAGCCCGCGAAGACCAGCAGTGCAAGGTCTTCGTCGTACCACTCGAGCACCTCGCGGCCGAGCAGGCCAAGGAAGCCGGCGGTGGTCACTGTGGCGCCGAGCCACAGGACAGCATGCATCCGCAGACCAGCCGGGCCCAGCCGCTTCGGTACGGCGAACCCAGCCAGCAACAGCGTCACGGCTGCCGCACCGACAACGATCAGGTGACCAGCGGTCGACAGGTCGTTCCAGTACTGCGAAGCCAGGAGCAGCGAGGCCACCACGATCAGCGCGCTGCCGAGGTATCCGAGCGCTTCGATCGCCAGTGAGGTCTGGCGCTGTCGTTCCACACCCGCAGGCATGGAGGGCGGATGTGCCGCGACATCGGCCAGCATCCGTGCGGCTTGTGCGGGTGTGATCACACCCGCCGCGACCCAGCGATCGAGCAGGGCCGGCAACTCGGCCGGGCCGACGGGCACCTCGTCCCTCATAGCACAACCATCGCTTCGTCCGGTGCGCTCGCCCAGAGTCCAAGGTCACTCAGCGCCGGGCACCTCAGCGTGGCCACCACGCCGGCCGGGTCGCGCGGAGCCGTAGACGATGACGGCTCGCGCTGCCCCGGAGATCGCTGGGGTCCGCTCAGTACAGCGGTGCGACGGGCGCGGTCCACGACCTGTTCCGGTCGAGCAGCTCTTCCCGCTCGGCGACCGCTACGTGATGCGGCACGATCGCGACCGGGCAGGTCACATCGGCGACGGACCGGCGCGTGACCGGATCCGCGATTGTCAGCAGACCGGAGTGGGAGCCGACGACGACCAGGCCGACCTCCTGGCTTTCGTGCACGAGCGCCGCCACCGCATCCCTGGCGGTCAGGAACCTGGTCACCCGAACCCGCGGATACGCGGCCGTCCACACCGCAAGCGCGTCGGTCAGCATCTGGTCGGCCCGGCGGATCCATGCTCCGTCGCCGTCCGTGCGGCGGGCGCTGTGAACGACGATCAGGTCACCCTCGCGGCCGGCCGCGGCGCGGAACGCGAACTCCAGTGCCTCGTCCGACAGCGGCGTACCATCGAGGCCCACGGCAACCTTTCGGTCGTCGATCGAGGGCTTCCAGAACGACGGTACGACGACGACCGGGCATCCGGTTCGGCCGGCCAGGAACAGATTCCCCTGGGCCGCCACCAACCGCTGCGGACCGCGGATTGCTCGCCGGCCGACGACCAGCATCCGCGCGTGCCGGGCGACCGCGGGCAGGACCCGCTGCCGCGATCCTTCCTTCGACACGGCGTTCAACTGCACCCAGTTGCCGTAACGGTGACGAATGTGCGCGACCGCCGTCCGCAGCGCCGCGTCGGCCAGGTCCTCGGGCGAGGCCGATTGGAGCTCCGGCGCCATCGGCCTGGATGCGGCGGGGTACGGCGCTGCCAGGATCAACTCGGCGCCGGACCGAAGTGCCTCCATGCAGGCGTAGTCGACGATGCGCAGGTCGTCGTGGCTGCCGTCGATCTCCACCGCCACCGGACCCGTGCGCGCCCAAGTATTCATGTCGTCCCTCCGCTTCCCGTCAGCTCGACCCTCGCGGACCGGCAGATTCACCGGCAGAGCCGCCCTGCCTCACGGACCTAGCCGGACGCCACGCCCTCGCGGGACCTTCGGCCCTGACGGTGCGGGCCTCATCGGGAGACAGTCGACGTACCAAGTCATTCCGAGGAGGAACGATGTCGTCACAGGCCGCCCCGATCGTCGCCGGCTACGACGGTTCGCCCGCCGCCCGGGCCGCGTTGCACTGGGCCGCCGCCGAGGCCGACCGGCTCGACAGCCCGCTGCGCGTCGTCGAGGTCTTCGAACTGATCGTCGCGCTTCGCCCCACGCCCGGAACCGTCGTCCCACTCGAGGCGCTGCGGACGGCGCGCGAACACGGCCTCAGTGCGCTGGCCGACGCGCTGCGAGCTCAGCACCCCGACCTCCGGGTGGAGACCCTGCTGGTCGAGGGCACTCCCGCCGAGGTCCTCGTCGAGGAGACCGCACACGCCCGGATGCTCGTCCTCGGCTCCCGCGGCCTCGGTGGTTGGAGCGGGCTGCTGCTCGGATCGGTCGCCGTACAGGTCAGCGCGCACGCGCAGTGCCCCGTCGTCGTCGTACCACCCGATCTGCGGCCCCGCGCGCACGAGAAGCTGACCGTCGTCGTCGGCGTCGACGGCTCCAAGGACTCCGCAAAAGCCATCGATTTCGCCTTTGACCAGGCCGAGGCGATCGGGGCCACGGTCGTCGCCGTCAACGCCTGGTCCAGCCCGTTCCTGACCTACGTGGACGGGCACTCGATCCTGCAGTTCGACGACGGTGACGTGCAGGAGTCTGCCCGTCTCCTCGTCGCGGAGTCGGTCGCCGGCGCCCGCCAGGATCACCCGGACGTGGAGTGTGAGACCCGGCTGACGAACGGCCATCCGGCGCAGGCGATCCTGCTCGCGGCCGAGTCCGCCCAGCTCGCCGTGGTCGGGTCCCGAGGCCGGGGCGGCTTCGCCGGCCTCGTCCTCGGCTCGGTCAGCCAGGGCGTCCTGCATCACGCCCACTGCCCGGTCGCCATCGTCCGCTGAGGTGGCTCGACGATGTCCACCAAGCCTCAGCCACCCCTCATCGTCGGAATCGACGGGTCCCGCGACGGGCTGATCGCCCTCGCTTGGGCGGTCCGGCACGCCCGGAGACGTGGGCTGGCACTCCGTGCCGTCCATGTCGTCGACGACGACCGCCCGGCGCCGGACGCGCCACCGGCCGGCCACGACGACGGCTCCGACGAGCTCGAAGACACCGCCTGCGAGCTGGCTCGGCTCGGTTTCCCGGACGCCACCGCCGAAGTGCAGCATGGTCATCCGGCCAAGACACTGCTCGAACTCGCGAGCGAGTCCGGCAGCACACTGGTGATCGGCCGGCGCGGCCTGGGTGGTTTCGCCGAGCTGGTCCTCGGCTCGACGTCGCAACTCTGCGCAGCGCTGTCGACCGGAACGCTGGTCGTCGTACCCGACGAGTGGAATCCCGAGGCGGCGCCGAAGGGCCGGGTCGTGGTCGGCGTCGACGGCTCGGTCGACTGTCAGGCCGCTCTGGGCTTCGCCTTCGAGACAGCGGGCATCGAGGGGGCCGAACTCGAGGCGGTGCACGCGGCCAACCTGCCGGAGAACTATCCGGCGACGGATCTGTGGCCCGACCCCGAGCAGCGGCCGTGGATCCCGCACGCCGAGGCCATCCTGTCCGGGTCTCTCGCCGGCTGGCCGGAGAAGTTCCGTGAGGTCGAGATCCGGACCCGCTGCACCGACGGGCATCCTGTCCAGGTGCTGGCCCTCGAGTCTGCCGAGGCGGATCTCGTGGTGGTCGGCGGCCGCGGCCGTACCCAGTTCACTCCGCTGCTGCTGGGATCGGTGGCCCGCGGCTTGCTGCACCACAGCAAATGCCCGGTGGCTGTTGTCCATCACGAGAGTCGCGTGGCCGGATGAGCATCGACGTCTCGGTGCCCCAGGGCCTTACCGATGCCGAGGCCGCACGGGCGCTGGCCGGCCACGGGCCCAACGCCATCGCCGAGCCCAAGCCTGTCCCGGTCCGCCGCCGGGTACTGGCGCAGCTGCGCGATCCGATGATCCTGCTGCTGATCGCTGCGGCGGTGCTCACTGCGAGTCTGCATGACCTGACCGATCTTGCGGTCATCCTTGCGGTGATCGTGCTCAACACCACGGTCGGTGTGATGCAGGAACTCCGAGCCGAGCGTGCGCTCGCCACCCTGCACCGGCTCGCCGCGCCGCATGCGACGGTGGTCCGCTCCGGGCGAACCAGTGTGATTCCGGCGGCAGATCTCGTTCCGGGTGACCTGGTCGTCCTGGACGCCGGCGACATCGTGCCTGCCGACCTGACGCTGTCCAGCGCTGTCCGGCTGCAGGCCGACGAGTCCGCACTGACCGGCGAGTCCGTCCCGGTCGAGAAGAACCCCGGCAGCGAGGTGTTCGCCGGCACGGTCATCACCAGGGGCCGCGGCTCGGGCACGGTCGCCCGAACCGGGCCGGACAGCGCACTGGGCAAGATCGCCGGTCTCCTCGCCACCGAGCAACCGCGGCCGACTCCCCTGCAGAACCGCCTCACCGCGCTCAGCCGGATCCTCAGCCTGATCGCGTTGCTCCTGTCCGGCGTCGTCGCCCTCGCCGGGCTGCTCAGAGGACTTCCGCCGGCCGACATGGTCGTGACCGCGGTCAGCCTCACGGTCGCCGCGGTCCCGGAGTCACTGCCCGCAGTGGTCACCCTGGCCCTGGCGATCGGCGCACACCGCATGGCCCGCCGCTCTGCCATCGTCCGGCGGTTGCCCGCCGTCGAGACCCTCGGATCGGTCACCATGGTTGCCGCCGACAAGACCGGCACGCTGACCGAAGGCGTCATGCTGGCTGAGCGGCTGTGGACCGAGCAGGGCGACTTCATCGCCAGCGGCAACGGTTACGCACCGGAAGGCGAGCTGTCGCCACAGGGTGAGTTCCCCCCGCCGGCCAGGCTGCTCCGCGACGTTGCCCTCTGCAACGACGCCGATCTGCGCGCACCGGAGGAAGACCAGCCTGACTGGCTTCCGATGGGCGATCCGACCGAGGCCGCACTGCTCACCCTCGCGCATCGAGGTGGCAGCGACCCGGCCCTGCTGCGCGCAGCATTCCCACGGATCGCGGAGATCCCGTTCGACAGCACCCGGAAGCGGATGACGACCTTCCACCGGCTGCCGGACGGCGCCGGCGTGCTTGCCGTCGGCAAGGGCGCACCCGAGGTCATGCTCGATCCCACGGTCACGACGTACGGCGAGCTGGCGGCGGCCCGCGCTGTCGCCGTGGAGCTCGCGTCCGCCGGCTATCGCGTTCTGGCAGTCGCGGACCGGGTGCTGCCAGTGGGCTCCGAGCGATCCGAGAACGGGCTGCGGCTCGCCGGTCTGGTCGCGATCACCGACCCCGTTCGCCACAACGCCGCCGAGGTGGTCGAATCCTTCGGCCACGCCGGAGTCGGAGTACTGCTGATCACCGGCGACGCCCCCGGGACAGCCCAGGCGGTGGCCGGCCGGATCGGCCTGCACACCGACGAGGTGGTCACCGGCGCCGACATCGACGCCGGCGCGGACCCGGCCGGCGGCCGGGTGTATGCCCGGATCCGCCCGGAGCAGAAGCTCGACATCGTCCGCGCCTGGCAGGACGCCGGCCATGTCGTCGCGATGACCGGCGACGGCGTCAACGACGCACCCGCTCTGCGGCGCGCCGACATCGGCGTCGCCATGGGCAAGGAAGGCACCGAGGTGGCCCGGCAGGCGGCCGACCTGATCCTGACCGACGACGACCTCGGCACGGTCGCGGCCGCGATCGAGGAGGGCCGGCGGATCTACGCCAACGTACGGACCTTCCTGCGGTACGCGCTCAGTGGCGGGCTCGCCGAAGTACTCGTGATGCTGATCGGTCCGCTGCTCGGGCTGACCACGCCCCTGGTGCCGGCGCAGATCCTCTGGATCAATCTGCTCACCCACGGACTGCCCGGGGTCGCGATCGGAGCGGAACCCGCCGACCCACGGGCGATGCGCCGTGGGCCGCGCTCTCCGGACGAACAGGTCCTGGGCTCCGGCCTGTGGCAGCGCATCGCCTGGACCGGAACCCTGATCGCAGCCGTCACGCTCGCCGGCGCGCTCTGGGCCCGGTCGACCGGTGCTCCCTGGCAAGCCATGACATACCTCATCCTCGGACTGGCCCAGCTCGGAGTCGCGATCGCGCTGCGCCGGCCCCGCCCCCGCGGCGAACCCCGGCTGCGCTTCCTCGACATCGCCGTCGCCGGCGCGCTGGTCGCTCAGGTCGTCCCACTGTTGCTGCCGCCCCTGCGCGACCTGCTGAGTCTGCAACCGCTGTCACTGACCCAGTTCGCGGCAGCCCTCGCCTTCGCGGCAGTGCCTGGCCTGGTGGTCGCCCTAGTCCGGCTCCGCCGCCCACGCGGCCTTGCGGGGACAGGTCCTTCGGCCCACCGGAACGGGACGTAACCGCTCTGCCCCGACACCTGCGATCCCGGTGTGCTGGCAAGAGGAGGAGGTCCATCATGAGTACGACGGCAACACAACCACAGCAACGGTGGTCGGCAGGACGGGTGATCGTCACCGTCATCGGCATCGTGGTCGCGCTGATGTCCGCCTTCGGGCTGATCATCGGCGGGACGATGCTCTGGCTCGACCAAACCCAGCGCGACAACGCCGGCTACCTGACGTCCGACACGGTGTCGATCCAGACCGCCGGCTACGCCCTCGTCAGCGAGGACATGACGATCGAGGCCACCCCGGGCGTGCCGCGTCGTCTGCTCGGCGATGCACGCCTACGGGTCGAGGCTGCTGACGGCAGTCCGGTGTTCGTCGGCATCGCCCGGTCGAGCGACGTCCACAGGTATCTCCAAGGAGTCGATTACTCGACCGTGCGATCGTGGTACGGCTCGGACCGGGACCAGTACGTCGATCACGCCGGCACCGCACCGTCGGCGGCGCCGACCGAGCTGTCGATCTGGCGAGTCCAAGCCGACGGAACCGGGACGCAGTCGATCACCTGGCCGGTCGAGAGCGGCAACTGGACGATCGTCGTCATGTCGTCCGACGCGTCAGCCGGCGTCGACGTCCGGCTGGACCTCGGTGCCACGGTACCGGCGCTCGACTGGCTGTCGATCGTCGTACTCGTCAGCGCCGGCGCCTTCTTCGTACTCGGCGTGGTCGCCACTATTCTGGCAGTGCCGCGCGCCGGCCGGCAGGTCGAGTGATCCACATGGACAGTACGAAGGACCAGGTGCCGAGGCCGTTGCAGGCCGGGCCTGAGATGGCGGCGCTCGCGCGCTTCCACCGCGACGTGACGTGGACCGGGACGATCCGGCCGGAGGTCTTCGGTCCTGGCAGCCCGGAGCTGACAGCCACCGGCGAGGGTGTGCACCACCTCATCCAGGACGGCCTGTGGATCGTCGGCGACTACTGGCAGGACCAGTTCCTTGCCGACGGCACCTTCGTCGCCCGGTGGCAGCTGCACTGGGTGGCCGGATGGGATCCGCGAGCACAGGAGTACCGCGCCACTGTGGCCGACAACAACGGCCACGCCGAGGTCCTCCGCGGACGGATCGACGGCGACCTGCTCACGTTCGAGTCGATCGGGCGCCCGCCGGTCCGGATCCGGATGTTCTGGCACCTGGTCGACGACACCGAGATGATCTGGCGCAACGAGGCCTCGATCGACGGCGGCCCGTTCCGGCTGGTCGAGCGCTACGTCTGCCGGACGAAGGTACCTGGTTAGCGGATACCGGCTACTCGCCACCACGCGTCCTGGTCAGGCGGCTCGGCCGTCGCCAGGACGCCGGGGTCGGCGAGCAGTTCGTCCCGACGCAGGCCAGGGATCACCTGGTAGTGGATCGAGTCCTTGACGGAGACCAGCTCGAGGACGCGCCAGAGCGCGCGGGCGTACGCGACCGCCCGCTCCGGCCCGTCCCATTCGTACAGACCGCGGTACGAACCGTGCTCGTCGTTCGCCAGCCACAGTTTGGAGACGAACCCGTCGAAGCCGACGAACAGCGGCGTGTTCAGCCAGGACTCCCAACGGAACGCGGTGTGTCCCCAGCCGCGCACACCTCGCAGCCGGAACGTGACCACGAGAACGCAGGGATCGGCAACTGGCCGCTCGACGATCGTCTCGCGGTAGACGCGGCCGTGCGATCCGTCGGCGAAGCTCAGCCGCCGTTGGAGGTTCTCGCGCGGCAGGTGGACTCGCCGTCGCGCCAGCAGCACAACGGTGGCCGCGACACATCGCGCGACCCGGACGAAGGCGGTGGCCCGGGGCAACGGACCTGGTTCGGCCATCACGCACCCCCTCAGGTGACTCGTGCGTACCAGCATGACGGCGCGTTCGCCGGCCGAGCAGGGACCAATGTCCCGGTCTTGGGGGCGTCTGGTCCCTGCCCGCCGGCCCGCGACCGGATGACGGTAGAGGTGGGAGGCTGATCGTGATGGCAATGACTTCACAGACTGAAGAGACCAACGCCGCGCTGGCCTGGCGCGCTGTCTACTGGGGCTTTCTTGCGTTGTTCGGCGTGGG
>NZ_JBSFBL010000017.1:0-141808 GCF_053592935.1 Kribbella sp. NPDC002412 | reverse complement strand
GGCGGGACGGGTGGGCTGGCCCCACCGAGGGGATGTCCCCTCGAACGCCGGGTTCTCCGCTCGTCTGCGAGGAGAGAAGGCGCAACTCGAGGGGTTATCCCCTCGCAGCGGAGACGTGCGGCGGGGGACGTGCAGACCGGCCGAGTCGGAGGGGATATCCCCCGGACGCCGGGTTCTCCGCTCGCCTGCAAGGGGAGAAGGCGCAACTCGAGGGTTACCCCCTCGCAGAGGAGACGTGCGGCGCGGGACGTGCGGGCTGGCCCCACCGAGGGGATATCCCCTCGGACGCCGAGTTCTCCGCTCGTCTGCGAGGGGAGAAGGCGCAACTCGAGGGGTTATCCCCTCGCGGCGGGGACGTGGGGCGGGGGACGTGGGCGGGGGACGTGGGGCGGGGGACGTGGGGCGGGGGACGTGGGGCGGGGGACGTGGGGCGGGGGGAGGTGGGGCGAAGCTGCTGCCGAGGGGGCGATGATGGGACTCTTTCAAGACTCTGTGAAATCGGGTGGTTTCGGAGGGTGTCGGATTGCGTTTGCCGGGGGGGTCCGGGAGGTTGGGGACGTCACGAGGTAGTAACGAACCTGCGTGAACTGAACCGGTTAGGGTTTCGAAACTTAACCGGTTAGGCCACTATGGGGCCGATCCGCCTCCGCAGGTCCGCGGGGGCTCGACGGGACGAGGGAGTCCGACGTGAGACTGCGTTCGCTTGTAGCCGCAGCAGCGGTGACCGCCCTGGGAATCAGCCTGGCCGCCTGCGGTGGCAGCGACTCGGGCGATTCCTCCGGCGGCAGCTCGGGTGGAGACCAGACGCTGACCTACTGGGCCAGCAACCAGGGCACCAGCCTGGACAACGACAAGGAGGTGCTGACCCCGGTCCTGCAGAAGTTCACCCAGGAGACCGGGATCAAGGTCAACCTCGAGGTGATCGGCTGGAACGACCTGCAGACCAGGATCCAGACCGCGATCACCTCCGGCCAGGCGCCGGACGTGGTCAACATCGGCAACACCTGGGCCGCGTCGCTGCAGGCGACCGACGCGTTCCTGCCGTTCGACGGCGACGCGATGACCGCGATCGGCGGGAAGGACAAGTTCGTGCCGACGGCCCTGGCGACCGGCGGCAAGGAAGGCACCGACCCGACCTCGGTCCCGCTCTACGGCCTGGCGTACGGCCTGTACTACAACAAGGCGATGTTCGCCGCGGCCGGGCTGCAGCCGCCGAAGACCTGGGAAGAGATGGTCACCGCGGCCAAGAAGCTGACCAACCCGGCGAAGAACCAGTACGGCATGGCGCTGGCGGCCGGCAGCTACACCGAGAACGTGCACTTCGCGTTCATCAACGCCGCGCAGAACGGCGCCGACTGGTTCGACAAGGACGGCAAGCCGACCTTCACCGGTGACGGCCAGGTGCAGGGCGTGCTGCGGTACCTCGACCTGATGCAGAAGGACAAGGTCGCGAACCCGTCCAACGCGCAGTACGACAACGGCACCAAGTCGGTGAACGACTTCGCGAACAAGAAGGTCGCGATGATCATCAACCAGAACAACGCCGACTCCTCGATCGCCGCCAACGGCATGAAGAGCAGCGAGTACGGCGTGGTGGCCTTCCCGGCGCCCCAGGGCGCGGCCAACCAGACCGCGAGCCACGTGGCCGGGATCAACCTGTCGATCTTCAAGAACACCAAGAACAAGGACGCGGCGCTGAAGTTCGTGAAGTACATGACGGACGCCAGCACGCAGGCCACGCTGGGCAAGCCGTTCGCCTCGCTGCCGGTGCTGAAGGACGCGAAGCCGGTCTTCACCGACAACGCCGAGGAGGCCGCGACCTTCCAGGACATCTACAACACCAAGTCCAAGCCGCTGCCGCTGGTGCCGGCCGAGGACCAGTACGAGAGCACCGTGGGCAAGGCGATGAACGCGATGTTCGCCAAGATCGCCACCGGCGGGACGGTGACCGCCGACGACGTGAAGGCGGCGCTGAAGACCGCCGAGGATCAGGTGGCCGCGAGCAGCTGACGCACCAGCAGGTGGCCCGGGCGTGCGGCACGCCCGGGCCATCGACCACGTCAGCCGACCATTGCGATCCCCAAGGACAGGAGGCGACCCAGGATGGCCGTCGCCACGGCGGAAGCGCCGGTGAAAACCGCCAAACCCAAGCGCGGGCCGGAGCGCCGGCCCGGTCTGAGCCGGTGGCTCCCCTACCTGCTGCTGGCCCCGGCAGTGCTGCTCGAACTGCTCATCCACATCATCCCGATGCTGGTCGGGATCTGGATGAGCTTCGTCAAGCTGACCAAGTTCTACATCGCGAACTGGTCCGCCGCGCCCTGGGCCGGGCTCGGCAACTACAAGGTGGCGGTCGACTTCGACAACGCCGTCGGCGAGGGGCTGCTCAAGTCCTTCGGCGTCACGGTCGCGTTCTCGCTCATCACGGTCGCGCTGTCCTGGGTGCTCGGGATGGCCGCGGCCGTCGCGCTGCAGCCGCCGTTCCGCGGCCGCAGCTGGGTCCGCACGCTGTTCCTGGTGCCTTATGCGCTGCCGGCGTACGCGGGGATCCTGACCTGGAACTTCATGCTGCAGCGCGACACCGGCATCGTGAACCACATCCTGGTCGACAACCTCGGGCTGACCAGCGACCGGCCGTTCTGGCTGATCGGCGGCAACGCGCTGACCTCGCTGATCGTCGTCGCGGTCTGGAAGCTGTGGACGTTCGCGTTCCTCACCCTGATGGCCGGGCTGCAGAGCATCCCGCGCGACGTCTACGAAGCGGCCGCCGTGGACGGCGCCGGCAACCTGCGGCAGTGGCGCAACATCACGCTGCCGTCGCTGCGGCCGGTCAACCTGGTGCTCGTGCTGGTGCTGTTCCTGTGGACGTTCAGCGATTTCAACACGCCGTACGTGCTCTTCGGTACGGCGCAGCCGCCGGCGGGTGACCTGATCACCTTCCACATCTACAACGCGTCGTTCCTGACCTGGAACTTCGGCACCGGGGCGGCGATGTCCGTGCTGCTGCTGATCTTCCTGATGGTCGTCACCGGCATCTACCTGCTCGTCACCGGAAGGAGGTCGCGTCGTGCGTGAGACCAGGGGCTTCAAGATCTACCGGGGCGCCGTCCTGGGCGTCCTCGGCCTGTTCGTGCTGATCCCGCTGTACGTGATGGTCACGTCGTCGCTGAAACCGCTGAAGGACGTCCAGGGCGCCTTCACCTGGTGGCCGTCGAACCTGACGCTGACGCCGTTCGTGGACATGTGGAAGACGGTGCCGCTGGCCCGGTACTTCGTGAACAGCACGATCGTCTCGGTGGCCGCGACGGTGTTCTCGGTCGCGATCGCGATCCTGGCCGCGTTCGCGGTGTCGCGGTTCCGGTTCCGCGGCCGGACCGTGTTCACCACCACGGTGCTGTCGACCCAGATGTTCCCGGGGGTGCTGTTCCTGCTGCCGTTGTTCCTGATCTTCGTGAACATCAACAACGAGTTCGGGCTGCAACTGGTCGGGACGCGGCTCGGCCTGATCATCACCTACCTGACGTTCAGCCTGCCGTTCTCGATCTGGATGCTGGCCGGGTACTTCGACAGCATCCCGCGGGAGCTGGACGAGGCCGCGCTGGTGGACGGGTGCGGCCCGATGGGCGCACTGTGGCGCGTGGTGCTGCCGGCCGCCCGGCCCGGGGTGATCGCGGTCGCGATCTACTCGTTCATGACCGCCTGGGGTGAGGTGCTCTTCGCGTCGGTGATGACCACCGAGGCCAACCGCACGCTGTCGGTCGGCCTGCGCCAGTACTCCACCCAGACCAACATCTACTGGAACCAGATCATGGCCGCCGCCCTGGTGGTCTCGATCCCGGTCGTGATCGGCTTCCTGCTGGCCCAACGCCACTTCGTGGCCGGCGTCACCGCGGGCGCCGTGAAGTAGGCACGACCTGGTAGGGCCTCCCGGCGACGGGAGGCCCTACGTCAGTACGACGACGGGCCGTAGATGTTCACCGAGGTGGAGTAGCTGGACGCGCTCCGGCCGTTCTTGGCGATCGTCGCTCCGGACACCCCGTGGCAGGAGAGCCGGTAGCCGCCGGCCTTGCCGTTCATGACCACGCTGGGGCCGCTCGCCGCGTGACCGGCGTTGTTCGCGGCGAAGGTGACGATCTGCTGCCGGACGGCCGCGTCGGCGATGAAGATCGGCAGCACCCCAGCCAAGCCGACCTTCAGTGTGGCGAGCGCCTCTTTCGGTCCCTGCGGGTACTCCCCCTGGCCGCTCGCGCGCCCGCCCACGTCGATGTTCGCGATCTGGTTCTTCAGCTTGTAGTCGCGATCGATGCCGATCTCCAACTTGCCGCGGGCGCACTCGATGCCGAGGACGTTGTCCTCCTTGCAGGCATACCCCTTCGCCTTGAGCTGCGCGAGGGCTGTGGTGACCGTGATCCCGGGGAAGCAGCCGTTGCAGGCCGCGGGCGCGGACGGACTTGCCGGTTGGCTGGGCTGTGAGCTGGGACTGCCACCGGTCGTCGGGGTTTCCGACGGCCTGTCGTCGGTGGGACGGCTCGCGGACGGCGAGGTCGGGGTGCCGGCGGTGTACTCGGAGCCGCCGGTGAAGCGGCTGACGACGAAGATCCCGGCGCCCAGCACCACCAGCACGACCACCACGCTGAACACGATCGGCATGGTCTTGTTGCCGCCCTTCGGCGGCGGGGGCGGCGGCGGATAACCCTCGCCGTACTGCGGCTGCCCGTACGGCGACTGGCCCGGGTAACCGTTCTGTTGGTTGCTCACCGCCACAATGTAGTGATCCGGAGGCTCAGTGTTGCCAGGCTCACGTTGCGCCTCCCGGCCGAACTTACATACATTCATGTACGTAGGTTTCAGCAGGAGGAAGCATGCGTACGACGCAAGCCGAACGACGAGCCCGGACCCGGGCGGCGATCCTCGAGTCGGCCGCCCGCGGACTGTCCCGGTTCGGGTACGGCAACCTCGTCCTCGAGCAGGTCGCCGCCGACGCGGGCTACACCCGCGGCGCGCTCTACCACCTGTTCAAGAACAAGGAAGAGCTCACGCTCGCGGTGCGCGAGTGGGTCATCGCGACCTGGGACGAGGAGGTCGGCGCGGCGGTCCGGGCGGAGGCCGATCCGGTCCAGGCGCTGCTGACGCTGGCGCGCCGGCACGCGGTGTTCTGCCGGCGTGACATCGCGCGAGTGGCGGTGGCGCTGCGGCTGGAGTTCTCGGGTCAGGATCACCCGGTCGGCCGGCAGATCGAGGAGAACTACGAGCAGTTGGTCGCCATCGTCGCCGGGTTGGTCAGGGCAGGCCGCCGTACCGGAGCAGTGCC
The DNA here is from genome assembly GCF_053592935.1 of Kribbella sp. NPDC002412. Lineage (NCBI taxonomy): Bacteria > Bacillati > Actinomycetota > Actinomycetes > Propionibacteriales > Kribbellaceae > Kribbella > Kribbella sp. NPDC002412. The sequence goes on along the minus strand of NZ_JBSFBL010000017.1, from coordinate 136,500 downwards.
GTCGGGTGCGTCGGCCAAGGTTGTCGCGAGCGCCTTCGTGGGGGCGCTCGAAGGCACTGTCATCGCCCTTGCCGGGCAGGTGCCGCACGACGAGCAGTACGCCGTTCGCGCGGTTGCCGGGGTGTTGAGGATTTCTCTGGAGGGAGAGCAATGAAGCTGCCGAAGTCCGCGTACACGGATCCGCCGTGGCGGATGCACGAGATCGATGAGGGGTTCACGGTCGAGGACGTCTGGGCGTTGCCGACGCCCGGCGGTCCGGACGACTTCCCGAAGCTGGTGCGGATGATGTCGGGCGGGGACACCAGCGACAACCCGTCCTGGATCGCCCGGACGCTGTTCGCGATCCGCTGGAAGCTCGGCGAGTGGTTCGGCTGGGACAGCCCGGACGCGAAGGTCGGCTCGCGGGTGGCGACCTTGCGCGACCGGCTGCCTGCCGATCTGCGCGACGGACCGGCCGGGCCGGAGTTCGGCAAGCTCCCGTTCAGCTCGGTGTTCCTGACCAAGGACGAGTTCGCCGCCGAGATGTCCAACAAGACCTGCCACGCGGTCATGCACCTGACCTGGGTCCCTGACGGCAGCGGCGGCTACCACAGCCAGATGGCCGTCCTGGTCAAACCGAACGGCCGCCTGGGCGCGCTGTACATGGCGGCGATCCTGCCGCTCCGCCACATCCTCGTCTATCCCCCGCTGCTCAAGGGCATCGGCCAGGAGTGGGCGAATCAGGCCAACAACTTCTCACCCCAGTAGGAGTCCTTGAAGCCGAACGGCTACCCTTACTCAAGGTAGTCGTCTAATAACTTCCTGAGACTAGCCCAAGAACTCCCATTCGCCCACTGTGGTGTACGCCGCACTGTGGCCCGGGCCCTCGCCGAGGCGGGACTGGATCAGCTGCAGGCTCCCCGCGGTCCACGACGGACCGTCGTACGTGTCGAAGATCCGCACCCACCGGGTCGCGTCGACCGGCCGGCGCAACCGGGCCAAGGTGACGTGCGGCGTGAACTTCCGGCCCTCCACGCTGACGCCGGCGCGGTTCGCGGCGGCCCGCGTGGTCATGGCCAGGTGTTTGAGCGACTCGGTCTCGTCGCGCACCCCGGCGTACAGCACCCGCGCGTCGGGCACGCCCGGGAACGCGCCGGCTCCGGTGAGTTGCAGCTCGAACGGCGGCTGCCGTTTGGCGGCCCGCTCCAACCGCTCCCCGAGCTCGTCGGTCTTCCAGTCCGGCACCTCGCCGAGGAAGGCCAGCGTGATGTGCCAGTGCTCGTCCGCGGCCCACCGGATGTCGTCATCCGGATGCTCCCGCCGCGGCTCCACGAACTCGCTCAGATCCTCCACTACGTCCATCGGTGGCACCACAGCCACGAACAATCGCATCCCAAAATGCTATCGGTGCGCGAAACTGCTTTTGTGGATGAGCTGAAGTTGCCGTCGCCGTGCGTGGTGATCCTGGCCGGGCCGGGGGCCTCGGGGAAGTCGACGTGGGCGGCGGAGCGGTTCGCTGCGGACCTGATCGTGTCGAGTGATCGGCTGCGGGCGCTCGTCGGCGCCGGGGAGGACGACATCGCGGCCAGTGCGGATGCGTTCGCGTTGCTGGAAGAGGTGGTACGGCAACGAATCGGGCGCCGGCTGACGACGGTGATCGACACGCTCGGGCTCGATCGGGAGCGGCGGTTGCGCTGGCTCGGGCTGGCCCGGGAAGCCGGGATGCCTTGTGTCGCGGTGGGTTTCGACACCCCAGCGGCCGAGTGCCGGCGCCGGAACCGGGAGCGGGCGAAGCGGATCCCGGCCGATGCGCTGACCTCGCAGTTGCGATCCTGGTCCGCGGTGAAGAAGGAGCTGCCGACCGAGGGGTACGACGACATCCTCGAGCCGGCCGTGGTTCGCGTCGTACCGTCGGCGTTCGTGGAGGCCGGCGCGGCGGCGTTGCGGCAGGAGGAGACGCCGACCGGGTTGCGGTTCGGGCTGCAGTTGAGCAGCTACACCCACAAGGCCGGACGGGCGGGGACGGCGACCTGGATCCGTGAGGTCGCCGGTCGGGCCGAGGCTGCTGGGTTCGATGCGATCTACGTGATGGACCACTTCCGGCAGATCCCGCAAGTGGGGCGGGCCTGGGAGGACTTCCTGGAAAGCTGGACGACGCTCGGGTACCTGGCCGCCTGTACGTCGCGGGTGCGGTTGGGGACTCTGGTCTCCGGGATCACCTACCGGAACGTCGCGCATCTGGGGAAGATCGCCGCGACTCTCGACGTACTGAGTGGTGGGCGTGCTGTCTGCGGTGTCGGGCTGGCGTGGTTCGAGCAGGAGCACAAGGCGTACGGATGGCCGTTCCCGTCGGTGTCCGAGCGCTACGCGTTGCTGTCGGACGCTCTACAGCTCCTGCCGGTTTTGTGGGGACCAGGCAACAAACCGTTCCACGGCACGGTGCTCGACGTACCCGACACGACGTGCTACCCGCGGCCGTTGCAGGAGCGTTTGCCCTTGCTGGTCGGCGGAAGCGGCCGCCGGACGTTGCGGCTGGCCGCGCGGTACGCCGACGCCGTGAACGTGTTCGGTGATGTCGCGTCCGTGCGCAAGCATGCGGACTACCTTCACGAGCTGACGGATCGCCCGGTCGAATTGACGCATCTGTCCACAACCCTGGTGGGCAAGGATCATCGGCACGTCGACGAGCTGGTCGGCAAGCTCCGTCCACGCAACCAGGACCCGGCGCGCTATGCCGCGTCGGTCAACGCAGGGACCGTCGCCGACCAGATCGGCCGCTTCCGCGAACTGTCCGAGGCCGGCGTCGCCGAGGTGATGATCAGCGTCCCCGACCTCGACACCCTCGAGACGGTCGGCGACGTGATCTCAGCCTTTCGGCCTTAGGTCCAGCTTGAGCAGGGCGTTCTCGATCAGCTCGGACATCGCCGGATGGATCCAGTACTGGTTGCGGGCCATGGAGTAGGCGTCCAGGCCGAAGCTCATCGCCTGGATGACCGGCTGGATCACCGAGGACGCCTGCGGGCCGATGATGTGGCAGCCGATGATCTGGCCGCTGTCGGCGTCGGCCAGGATCTTCGCGAAGCCGGTGGTGTCCTCCATCGCCCAGCCGTACGCGATGTCGGCGTACTGCTGGCGCCCGACGACGTACCGGATCCCGCGCTCGCGGGCCTGCTCCTCGGTGAGACCGACGGCGGCGACCTGCGGGGAGCTGAAGACGGCGTGCGGGACGAAGCGGTGGTCGGACGTGATCCGGGCGTCCGGGTTCAGCAGGTTGTGCTTCACCACCCGCGCCTCGTGGTTCGCGACGTGCTTGAGCTGGTGTGGTGAGGTGACGTCACCGAGCGCGTAGATGCCATCGACGTTGGTCTGCTGGTACTCGTCGACGATCACACGCTGCTCGGCGTCCACCTCGACACCGGTTGCCTCCAGGTTCATCGTGTCCGAGTTCGGCGTCCGGCCGACGGCGACCAGGACCAGGTCGACCACGAGCTCGTCGACGCCGTCCGGGCTGAGCATCTCCAGCGCGATCGAGCCGTCCGCGCGCCGCTGCGCGCTGACCGTGTCGTGCTCGAGGCGTACGTCGTACTTGCTCTGCGCGATCTCGGTGAACCGCTCGGCGATGTCGGTGTCCTCGTGCCGCATCAGCAGCCCGGAACGGGCGATCAGCGTGGCCTCGACGCCGTACGACGAGAACACGTGCGCGAACTCCGCGGCGACGAAACCGCTGCCGATGATGCCGAGCCGGCGGGGCAGCTCCTCGATCCGCATGATCGTGTTCGAGGTGTGGTAGCCGGCCTCCTCGAGTCCGGGGATGAACGGCACGATCGGCCGGCTGCCGGTGGCGAGCACGAACCGGTCGGCGGTGAGCACACTGGTCGAGCCGTCCTTGCCGTCGACGGTCAGCTCCTTGTGGGAGGTGAACCGGCCGGTCCCGTCGTACACGGTGACGTTCGCGTTGTCCGCGTGGTGGTGCCGGTACTCCGAGCCGCTCGCGGCGATCGGGTCGATCCGGCCGAAGATCCGGTCCCGGACGGCGGGCCAGCGGACGCCGTCGAGCGTCTCGTCGACGCCGTACTGGGAACTGATCGACGGTGTCGCGGCCAGGTCGGCGGTGTGCACGAACATCTTGGTCGGGATGCAGCCGACGTTCAGGCAGGTGCCGCCGAACGTGTCGCGCTCGACGATCGCCACCTTCCAGTCCGCGAACCGCCGGTTCACGATCGTGTTCCCCGAACCGGTCCCGATGATCACCAGGTCGTAATGAGTCACACCTCATTCTGGACCCGTCCGTGCGGGATCATGGGGACGGTGTCAGGCAGTGAGTTGGTGAGCAGCAACGGAACGCTCGGATGGGACGGATTCGGGACGCTCCGGATCCGGTACGACGCGTCCGCGGCCGGGCTGGGGAAGCTCGCCAAATCGCTGCGCACACGGCTGGGTGAGCGGACCGTTCCGGTCGAGGCGTTGCAGAGCATCGCCCTGAGTCTGGGCCCAGGGGCTCCGGTGGTCAGTCTGGAGCTACGGGAGCACGCCGATCCGCTGCTGTCGGTCGGCGGTGGGTACTTCGCCGCGCTGCTCGATCCGTACCGGTTCTTCTTCGACGATGCCGACCGGGCGGTCGCCGAGCGGCTGGTCGCCGACGTCAAGGCGATGCTCGCTCGCCGGCAGGTGCCCGCCTCAGCCTCACAGCAGTGGCTGGTCGCGCCGCCGGTCGCGCCGGACCGGATCGAGGGGCGGGACGCGACGGTGTTCCTGGCCGGCGGTCACCTGGCGTTCGCCTACAAGTGGGCGGCGAGCCGGAAGAAGAAGGCGGACGGCGACCGGTTGTCGGTGCCGCTGGCCGACATCACCGACGTCGAGTGGACGCCGACCGACCGGCGGCTCGGGACCAGGGGCTGCTTCCGGATCAGCACCGCGCGGACGCCGCTCGAGCGGCCCAAACCGCGGCACGACCCGGCGGCGGTGCTGACCGAACCGCGCACCGACGTCGACGTGCTGTTCTTCGCCGCGCGGCTGCTGACCCGGATCCGGCCCTAGGCGACCCTGGGTCCGACGTCCTTCGCGGATTCAGCTGTGGTCAGCGACGCCGCCGCTGCGTCGACGGCGCGCGGTGCCGCCGCCGGGGCTGCGTCGACCGCGGCCTTCTCGCCGAGCAGCTCGGTCTGCGGGAGCACCTCCAGCCGCGGGCGCGGCAGCAGCCGCGGGCGGATGGCCAGGCCCCGCTTGCGCGAGAAGTACAGCACCGAGGCGACCGTGCCGACGATGGTGAGCCCGCCGCCGACGATCAGCGACCAGCGGGCGCCGAAGGTCTGGCCGACCCACCCGATCAGCGGCGACCCGATCGGCGTACCGCCCATCAGGACGGTCATGTAGAGCGCCATCACCCGGCCGCGCATGGTCGGCTCGATGCTCAGCTGCATCGTCGCGTTCGCGGCGGTGAGCATGGTCAGCGAGGTCAGGCCGACCAGCGGCAGCACCAGCGCGTAGGTCAGGTACGTCGGCATCAGGCCGCTGACCAGCGCCATCACACCGAACGCCAGGGCCGCGCCGATCACCAGGCGAGCGCGGATCCGGACCCGGCGGGCCGCCAGCAGGGCGCCGGACAGCGACCCGATCGCGAGGATCGAGCCGAGGATGCCGTACTCCCCCGCGCCCTTGCTGAACACCTCGGTGGCCATCAGCGCGGACGTCATCTGGAAGTTCAGGCCGAAGGTGCCCGCGAAGAACACGGTGACCAGGATCATCATCAGGTCCGGCCGGCGCCACAGGTAGCGCATGCCGTCGCGGATCATGCCCTTCTCCCGGGCCGCGGGTTTCGGCGTCTGCAGCTCGTCGACCCGCATCAGCCGCAGCGACAGGATCACCGCGGCGTAGGTGAAGCCGTTGATCATGATCACCGGTCCGGTGCCGATCCAGTGGATCAGCAGGCCCGCCAGCGCCGGGCCGAGCAGCCGGGCGGCGTTGAAGGACGCCGAGTTCAGCCCGACCGCGTTGGCGAGCTCGTCCCGGCCGACCATCTCGACCACGAACGACTGCCGGGCGGGGGCGTCGAACGCCGTACCGACACCGAACAGCAGGGCCAGCAGGTACACGTGCCAGGGCACGACCAGGCCGGTGACGGTCAGTCCGCCGAGGACGAGGGCGACCGTGGCCATCGCGATCTGGGTGCAGGTCAGCACCCGGCGCTTCGGGAACCGGTCGGCCACGACACCGGCGTACGGACCGAGCAGGAGGGCCGGCAGGAACTGCAGTCCGGTGACGATGCCGAGCGCCGTACCGGAGTGGGTCAGCTCCAGGACCAGCCAGTCCTGGGCGACGCGCTGCATCCAGGTGCCGACGTTCGAGACGATCGCGCCGGTGGCGTAGAGACGGAAGTTGCGAACTTTGAACGCGCGGAAGGTCGGACTCATGTGGCCGCCAGGCGTTCGAGAACAGGTGCTGCCTTGCGCAGGATGTCGCGCTCCTCGGGGGTCAGTTGCTTCAGTTTGGTCTGCAGCCACTCGTCGCGGCGCCGCCGGTTGGCCAGGATCAGCTCGTCGGCGCGGTCGGTCAGCTCGACCACGATCTGGCGCTTGTCGGTCGGGTGGGGCCGGCGGGCGACCAGGCCCGCCTCCTCCATGTTCGACACGATCCGCGTCATCGACGGCGGCTTGACCTGCTCGTGGGAGGCCAGCTCGCCGATCGTCATCGCGTCGTGCTTGGCCAGCGCGCCGAGCACGCTGAGCTGGTTGGCGGTGAGGTCGTGACCGGGCTCGCGCTGCCGCCGGAGTTGCCGGGACAGCCGGAGCGTCGACGACCGCAGGGCGCTCGCCAGCCCGACGTCACTCTTCACCTGCTGGGCTACGACTTCGGGCATGTTCGTTAGCTTAACTCATTACCTTTGCTAAAGAAAACGGTTGACCGGCCGGTGGTATTCCCGGTCAGGCGCTGCCAAGGCGCTAAGGTTCCCGGACATGGGGACAACTGCCGAGCTCGAGCGGTACGAGCAGCGATTCCGGCGGGCCGGGCTGCCGCTGTTCATCGAGGACTTCTCGCCGACGCACGACATCTTCACCCGGGCCACCCCGCTGCTGGTGCTGGTGTTCCTGGCCGAGATGCTCGGCGCCACCTCGCTGGACTGGCCGGTCTGGAAGAACGCGCTGGCCGCGGTCGTGGCGCTAGCGGTGCTGGTCGGCGGGTTCGGGGTGCTGAACACGTTTCGCGGCCGCCCCTTCTGGTCGCTGCCGACCCGGTTCGGCGTCCCGGAACTGGCCGTGTTCATCCTGCTACCGGCCCTGCTGCCGCTGGTCACCGAGGGCCAGGTCCAGCAGTTCTTCGGCGTTGTCCTGGGCAACCTGCTGCTCGTCGGCCTGGTGTACGTCGTGGTCGGCTACGGCCTGATCGCGACGACGTACTGGAGCCTGCGCCGGCTGGCCGGCGACCTGGCCGACTCGATCGCGAGCATGGTCCGGGCGCTGCCGCTGCTGCTGGTGTTCTCACTGGTGCTGTTCATCAACACCGAGATGTGGCAGGTGTTCACCGGGATGCCGATCGAGTTCATCCTGTTCTCGATGGCGGCCTTCACGCTGCTCAGCACGTTGTTCCTGATGGTGCGGCTGCCCAAGGAGGTCGACGCGATCGAGCAGGACGCCGCCTCGGGCCCGCCGCTGCGGCGGCTGCAGCGGCTGAACCTCACCGTCAGCCTGGCGATCCGGCAGTGGGTGCAGACGCTGGTCGTGAGCAGCGGGGTCGGTCTGTTCTTCGTTGCCTTCGGCATGCTCGGGATCAGCCGGGACATCTACGAGAGCTGGGAGATCGACCCCGGCGGCTGGTCGTACGACGTCCAGCTGCTGGGGCACCCGATGGTGATCAGCGCCGGCCTGGTGAAGGTCGCGGTCGGCATCGCGAACTTCACCGGTCTGTACTACTCGATCGCGTTGATGACCGACTCGTCGTACCGCGAGGAGTTCCTCGACACCGTCACCGTCGAGCTCCGCAAACTCTTCACCGCCCGCGCGGAGTATCTGCAGCTGCGGGGCTAGACCTCAGGTCAGCCAGTCGCCGAGCGGGCCGATGGCGAAGTAGACGACGAACAGGGCCGAGACGACCCACATCAGCGGGTGGATCTGGCGGGCCTTGCCGCGGACCAGCTTGAGGATCACGTAGAAGACGAACCCGGCGCCGATCCCGGCCGTGATCGAGAACGTGAACGGCATCAGGATGATGGTCAGGAACGCCGGGAACGCGACCTCGATATCGCCGAAGTCGATCCCCTTCACCTGCGTCATCATCAGGAACCCGACCAGGACCAGCGCCGGGGTCGCCGCCTCGTACGGGACCAGCGTGACCAGCGGCGCGACCACCATCGAGATCAGGAAGCAGATCCCGGTCACCACACTCGCCAGCCCGGTCCGCGCGCCCTCACCGACACCCGACGCGGACTCGATGTACGACGTGTTGCTCGACACCGACGCCGCGCCACCCGCGGCGGCCGCGACCGAGTCGACGATCAGGATGCGCTGCGAGTTCGGCGGGTTGCCCTCCGCGTCCAGCAGCCCGGCCTCGGCGCCGATCGCGGTCATCGTGCCCATCGTGTCGAAGAAGTCCGCCAGCATCAGCGTGAAGATCAGCAGCAGCGCGGCCACCACGCCGACCTTCTCGAACGACCCGAACAGGCTGAACTCGCCGAGGGTGTCCAGGTTCGGCTTGCTGAACCAGTCGTCCGGCAGCGCCGGCACCGTCAGGCCCCAGCCGCCCGGGTTCTCGGCGGTCCGGGCCCCGATGGTCGCGATCGACTCGACGACGATCGCCAGCACCGTCGTGACCAGGATGCCGATCAGGATCGCGCCCTTCACCTTCCGCGCGTACAGCGTGACGATCAGGATCAGGCCGACCACGAAGACCAGCACCGGCCAGCCCCGAAGGTTGCCGGCGACACCGAGCTCGACGGGCGGGCCGGTCAGCGCGGCAGGACGCCGTACGAAACCCGCGTCGACGAAGCCGATGAACGCGATGAACAGGCCGATCCCGACACTGATCGCCACCTTCAGCTGCACCGGGACCGCCTCGAACACCGCCTTGCGGAACCCGGTCAGCACCAGGATCAAGATGATCAGGCCCTCCAGCACCACCAGGCCCATCGCGTCCGCCCAGGTCATCTTGGTCGCGATCGAGAACGCCACGAACGCGTTCAGGCCCAGGCCGGTCGCCAGCGCGAGCGGGAAGTTCGCCACCACGCCCATCAGGATCGTGACCACGCCGGCCACCAGCGCGGTCGCCACCGCGATCTTCGCGATCGACGCCGCCGGATCCGTCCCACCCCCCACGAACTGACCGGTGCTGTCCGGCACGGTGCCGATGATCAGCGGGTTCAGCACCACGATGTAGGCCATCGTGAAGAACGTGACCACACCGCCGCGGATCTCCCGGCTGACGGTGGAACCACGCTGGCTGATCTTGAAGAACGAGTCCACGAAACCGGATCGATCACGGGCGGTGGAAGCCTGGGGCGAGCTCATGGCGGAATCGTGCCAGTTCCTGCCCGCAAGTTGCGAGCACTAACGGCAACCTTGTGGAAGACGGGGACTATGGTGGGGGCGTGGCAGACGAGCAGCCCGCGCCGAAGAAGCGCACCGACCCGACCAGCCAGCTGGCCCGAGGCGAACTCGTGCACGCCGAGGTGAAGCCGCTCGACCTGTCCGGCATCCCCAGCGTCATCACCGGCATCGTCGCCTGGGCCGTCGCCTTCGTCGTCGTCCTCATCTTCCGCGACGAGCTCAAGAAGGACGGCCTCGAATGGTGGCTCTGGGTCACCGTCGCCGGCATCGGCCTGGGATTCATCGGCCTTTGGTACTGCCGCCGCCGCTGGTCGGCCATCCAAGCCGGCCACCGCAGCGCAATCGAAGACTGACGAAGCTCATCACTCCGCTGATGTGAGTTTCTTGCGCTGGTTGGCGTTGAAACGCGCTTTCTTCTCACGATTCCCGCACGTGTTCATGTCACACCATCTGCGGGTGCGACTTTGGCTGGTGTCGAAGAAGGCGGCTTGGCAGGTCGGCGATGCGCACAAGGCCAACCTTCCGTCTCGGTCGCCGGCGATGATGCTGATCGCGTCGGCGGCGATCACGCTGAGGGCATCTTCCACGCTGGAAGGCGAGCTGAGCCGCCATCGCCGCTCACCCTCGGGGGTCAGGACAGCCGCGGCCCGTCCCTGGATGCTGCAGTCGTTGATGACTTGGACAGCAGACGCAGGGAGAGGGTCCTGGATCGCGGCCGCTGTCGCGGCGGCGTGAATCGACTCCCTCAGTTCCCGAGCGAGTTCGAGCTGGGCAGTGGTGCAGGAGTCCACGCCCAGGCCGCTCACTGTCAGCCAGTCGACGAGTCGCTGCGGCGTGGGGATGCGCTCCACAGCGTCGCCGTGACGCTCCGACAGAGTCCCCGTGAAGCTGGTCGCCAGCACGTTACCGAGGCGGAAGTCAGGGAATCCAGCACGCATGGAACCACCTTAGCCGGTTGCGGCCGGGGTGAAGCCGTGTTAGAACCGTCTTAGAACCGTCTTAGCCGGTTCACCACAGGTTGGAGCCGGTTCCGCGATGGCCAGGAGGTCTCATGCCCCGTCCAACGAGCGACGTACAAGCATTTGAAGCCCACGCATCCGACGCCGACCTCGACGAGCTGCGCGCGCGACTGGCCGCGGCGCGGCTGCCGGAGGCCGAGACGGTCTATCGCGCCGCGCCCGACCCGCGCCGATGGGACCAGGGCGTTCCTCTCGCCGACCTCGTCGATGTCGTGAACTACTGGCGCACCGGGTACGACTGGCGGTCGTTCGAAGAGCGCCTCGACCGGATCGGCCAGTTCCGCACGACCATCGATGATCTGGGAATCCACTTCCTGCACCGCCGATCCGCGCGTGCAGATGCCACTCCGCTGATCTTGACGCACGGCTGGCCGGGCAGCATTGCCGAGTTCGTCGATGTAGTGGACGAGCTGGCAGATCCGAAAAATGCGGACGCGCCGGCGTTTCACGTCGTGGTTCCGTCGCTACCGGGCTTCGGTTACAGCGACAAGCCGGCCACCACCGGATGGGGAACCGAAAAGATCGCGGCCGCCTGGGTGGAATTGATGGGAAGGCTCGGCTACAGCAAGTTCGTGGCCCACGGCGGCGACTGGGGCGGCGTTGTCACCACGGTCCTCGGCGGCAGGTTCCCGGCGCACGTCCTCGGCATCCACACCACGTTCGCGGAGGCGCCGCCCGGGATGACAACGGATGGACTGACAGCGGTCGAGCGCCAGTGGACAGAGGAAACCCATGAGTTCTGGCACCACCGCGCGGCGTACGCGAAGCAGCAGGCGACCCGGCCGCAGACCATCGGCTACTCACTCGTCGACTCACCGGTCGGGCTCCTCGCCTGGATCCTCGACAAGTTCGCCGAGTGGTCGGACACCGAAGACAGCCCGTTCGAGACGATCTCCAGAGACAGGATTCTCGACGACGTCACCCTGTACTGGCTGACGCGGACGGGCGCATCGTCGGCCCGCATCTACTACGAAAGCCACAACTCACTGGACCCCGAACTCCGGGTCGACGTCCCGTCGGCAATCACCATCTACCCCCGCGACATCGAGAAGTATCCACGCGCCTGGGCCCAGGAACGGTACCGGCAAATCGTCCGCTGGAGGTCCCCCGAATCCGGCGGCCATTTCCCGTCCCTCGAGGTCCCGGAGTATTTCGTCAGGGACCTCCAAGAAGGCCTCGCAGCAGTCCTGACCACCAACCACTGAACGCGACCGGGCGCCGGCACGCGGTCAGACCGGGTGCTCACGAGGTCATCATCGAGTTGGCCGGCAACCTCGGAGGATGCGGGGGTAGGAGGCGGACCGCGGGCAAGCACGCCTGTGCGGGCGACAGGCCCGGCAGGTCGCGGGCGGCAGCACGCGACGCAGGAGCGGCCGTGGTCGGGCGCGTGGGGCAACCCCAGTGCTCCACGCCAAGCACATTGACGCCATGACACCGGTTGGCGGCCGCGCCGGAGGCGCAGAGGGTCAGTCGCCGCCGGAGGCGGTGGCCTTGGGACTAGTCGGCGGTGATTTCGTCGTCGGATTGGGGCTCGGCGGTGGCTTCTACTTCGGACTGGACGGCGTCGGCTTCGGCCAGTTCGAGGTTGTCGTAGCCGGTGGTGTCGAAGGCGTGGTGGGTGGCGGGCTGGTCGGGGAGGTCGATGGTGGCGTCGGAGTGGGCTCCGCAGCCGTAGTCGTAGGAGACGACGCGACCTTCGCCGGGGGCCATTTCGTTGGTGCAGACGCCGAAGGCCTGGCCGAGGCTGTCGGCGAGGCGGATCCAGTAGCCGCAGGCGTTGCACTTGTAGGGGACGGCCTGGGCGATCGCGGAGGTCGGGCCGAAGTCGCCGCCGTACCAACGCTCGGCTGCTTCCTCGCGGCCGAACGGCGACAGCACGCGCTCGCGGCCGAGGCCGAGCTCGTCGACGACGGCGCGGACGTCGTCGGGGGCGCCGGTGTCGGTGAAGCCGGGCTCGAGGCGCGGGTCGCCGGGGTGGGTCGGGAACAGGTCGCCGGGGCGCAGGTCGCCGGGCTGGACGCGGTCGGACCACGGGACCCACTCGGGCGCGACGATGGCCTCGTCGCCGGGCAGCATCACGACCTCGTTGACGGTGACCGTCTTCGCGCGGGAGGCGCGGGTCAGCGTGACCGCCCAGCGCCAGCCGCGGTATCCGGGGTGGGTCGAGGCGAAGTAGTGCGTGACGAGGCGCTCGCCCTCGACCAGGTGACCGAGGTGCTCCCCGATCTGCGCGGCGCCGGCCTCGGCGATCGCGGCCTCGCGCGCGGGTTCGACCGCCGCGACACAGACGGCGTCGGCCTTGGCACGAACCGGGTCCGGAGTTCTGACGGGAGTCACAATCGCCCATTCTCGCACGCCCGCGCGAGTGCTCGGAACGCGCCGTGACTACGGTCTGTCCCCTGCAGGAGGCAGGATGGTTTCATGCAGAGCCCAGACCCCGCGGACCGGAAGGCGACGCCTGGTTCCACCGGCGCGAACCCGACCGGCGCGACGCCTGGTGACAAGGCCGGCGGCCGGCCTGGCGAGAAGTCCGCTGGGAAGAGCCGGGCCGAGCGGGTCAGCGGCGCGAAGGAGAAGCTCGGTACGGCGAGCAAGAAGGTCGGACACGCCTCGAAGGTCGGCGCGGGCGGGGTGGCAGCGGCGTCGCGCAAGACGGCCACCGTCGGCGGCAAGGTCGGACGCGCCACCGGCCGCCGCATCCGCGGCTTGACCAGCGCCCAGGGCGCCGGCGAGTCCGGGCTGTCCCGACTGATCGAGCTGGGCGCGGTCAACGCCGCCGGTGACACCGCATTCGCCGTGTCGCTCGCCGGCACTGTGTTCTTCGCCGTACCGAGTGAGCAGGCGCGGGACCGGGTCGCGCTGTTCCTGCTGCTGACGATGGCGCCGTTCGCGCTGATGGCGCCGCTGATCGGGCCGATCCTCGACCGGTTCCGGCACGGTCGCCGGTGGGCGATCGGGGCGACGCTCGGGCTGCGCGGGTTCCTGGTCTGGAGCCTGGCCGCCTCGATGACCGGCAGCGCCTCCCCCTGGCTGTACCCCGCCGCCCTGGGCTGCCTGGTCGCTTCCAAGGCGTACGGCGTGACCCGCGCATCCGCCGTACCGCGACTGCTCCCGAAGGAGATCACCCTCGTCACGGCGAACTCGCGGATCTCGCTGGCCGGTGTCGCGGGCGCGACCGTCGGCGCGGGCATCGCGGCGGCGTTCGCGGCGATCGGGCCGGAGTGGTCGCTGCGCTGGGCCGCGCTGGTCTACACCGTCGGCCTCGTGCTGGCGATCCGGCTGCCGAGCAAGGTCGACTCCCCCGCCGGCGAGGAGATGACCGGTACGGCGGGTCGCGAAGCGCGACGGCGGGCGATCACGTCGGCCGTGGCGCGCGGGATCCGGTGCAACCTCGGACTGCGGTTCGTGTCCGGCTTCCTGACCATGTACCTGGCGTTCCTGCTCCGGGACGAACCGCTCAGTGGAATCGACGGCGCGCTGGCCGCGGGTGCGGTGATCGCGGCGGCCGGTCTCGGCAACAGCCTCGGCACGCTGGTCGGGTCGTTGCTCAAGGCCCGAAAACCCGAGGCCGTCGTGCTGGTCGTGCTGCTCGCGGACGCGACCGTCGCGATCCTGGTCGCGGTGTTCTACGGCTTCCCGATCCTGATCGCACTCGGCCTGGTCGCCGGGTTGTGCAGCTCACTCGGCAAGCTGTCGCTGGACGCGATGATCCAGCGCGACGTGCCGGAGACCGTGCGTACGTCGGTCTTCGCCCGCTCGGAGACGGTGCTGCAACTGTCCTGGGTGATCGGCGGCGCGTGCGGCATCGTGTTGCCGCTGATCCCCCGTCTCGGCTTCGGGTTCCTGGCCGGCGTGCTGCTGATCGTGGTCTTCCTCGTCATCCGGATGAAGCCGTCCGGCCGTCCGGCCGCGGGGCTGCTCAAGCCGCCATCTCAGCCGGCTGCGCCAAAGCAGAGGCGGGAGCCCGAGCCTGAGCAGCCGACGAGCACGAGCCGCACGATCCTGACCACCAGCGTCGCCGAGCAGCGCGCCAACCGCGAGACCTCTCAGCGCAAGTACGACGAGCCGACAGTCGAGCTGAGATTCGACGACCAACCGAGGCCGTCGCAGCCGGTCGGGAAGTGGTGGAGCGGGCAACCGGACGAGGATGACGAGGAGACCGTCGAGGACCAGGCACCCTGGGCCGAGGAGCCGACGGTCGAACGCAACCGCGGCAGCATGTTCAACCGCCGCCGCGGCGGCCGCCCACCCCGCTGAACTCCCGCCCCCGCTGAACCCCACCCACCCCCGCTGCCCCGCCCCGCTGAACCCCCACCCGCCCCGCTGACCCACGCCCACCCCCGCCGACCCCAGCTGCGGCACGCCCTGCGGCGTTCGAGGGGATATCCCCGCGGCTTGGGCCTTCTCCCCTCTTATACGAAGGGAGAAGGCTGCGTTCGAGGAGATATCCCCTCGAACGCGGGCGGGCGGAGCGGCGACGGGCGGACGGGCGGAGCGGCGACGGGCGGGCCGACGGGCGGGCGGACGGGCGGGCGGACGGGCGGACGGGCGGAGCGGCGGCGGGCGGGCGGCGGCGGGCGGGCGGGCCGACGGGCGGAGCGGCGGCGGGTCGGCGGGCGGGCGGGGGTGCGGGTGATTAGGGGGTGGGGTCGAGTTGGGGGGTGGGGTCGAGTTGGGGGGTGGGGGTGCGGAGGGTCAGGGTGGCGGCCACCGCGGTTGTGAGGAGCAGCAGGGTGCCGACGATTGCGACCACGTTCAGGCTGTGGGTGAAGGCGTGGCGGGCGGTCGCGAGGACGGCCTCGGCCGCCGGGCCCGGCAGGTGTGCAGCAGCGGCGGTCGCTGACGGAAGGCCTTCGCGGACCGGCGCCGCGACGTCCGACGGGAGGTCGGCGCGATAGGCCGCCGTACCGATGGAGCCGAGGATCGCGATCCCCAGCGCGCCGCCGAATTCGCTGCAGGTCTCCATCACCGCCGACGCCGAGCCGGCGCGCTCCGGAGCGACTGATCCGACGACCGCCTCGGTGACCAGCGACATCACCATCACGAGCCCGGCCGCGAGCAGTCCGGAGCCAACCAGGACCAGCGCGAGCGGCGAGTCCGGACCCACTTGAGTCAGTACGACGAACCCGGAGGCCGCCAGCACGAACGCGCCACCGATCACGTACGCCCGGTCGACCTGCCGCGCGAGGATCGCGGCGACCGGCGCCGCAGCACCGACCACCACGGTCGGAGCGAGTGCCCACAGCGCAGCCTTGAACGGGCTCAGACCGAGCACGAGCTGCAGGTACTGCGTCATGAAGATCGCGTTCCCCACCATCGCCAGCGTGCCGATCGTGTTGGCCGCGAGCGAACCGCTGAACGCCCGGCTGCGGAACATCCCGAGCTCGATCATCGGGTACGCCGCGGTCCGCTGCCGCTGCACGAACAGCACCCCGAACACGGCGCCGGCCACGATCGCCACCACCGGCAGCGCCGACACCCCGTGCGCGGCGAGCTCCTTGATCCCCCAGATGACCGGCAGTACGGCGGCCAGCGACAACACCGACCCGATCAGGTCGAACCGGCCCGCGTCCGGCGTCTTGAACTCCGGCAGCAGCAACGGCGCGAGGATCAGCAGCAGCACCATCGCCGGGGTGTTGATCAGGAACACCGAGCCCCACCAGAAGTGCTCCAGCAGGAACCCGCCGAGCACCGGCCCGAGCGAGATCCCGCCCAGCATCACCGCGCTCCAGAACGCGATCGCCTTCGACCGCTGGGCCGGGTCGTGGAACATGTTCCGGATCAGCGCCAGCGTCGACGGCATCAACGTCGCTCCACCGATGCCGAGGATCGCGCGGGCGGCGATCAGCTGCTCCGGGTTCTGCGCGTACGCCGCCGCCACCGAAGCCAGCCCGAACGCGACCGCACCGAACAGCAGCAGCCGCCGTCGCCCGATCCGGTCGCCCAGCGAGCCCATCGTGATCAGTAGCCCGGCCAGCACGAACCCGTAGATGTCGAAGATCCACAGCTGCTCGGTCGCCGACACGCCAAGGTCCGCGGAGATGAACGGGACCGCGAAGTACAGCACCGAGACGTCCATCGAGACCAGCAGCAGCGGCAGCGCGAGCACGCCGAGCGCGACCCACTCCTTGCGTCCCGCCCGTTCCGTCGTACTCATGGCACCCCTCCGATTATCTGTGTACGACGCACACTGTGTGCGCCATACGCAGACCATAGCGGATGACTGTCTATGCTGTAAACAGATAGACTGCGACGCATGGACACCACCGAACTGCCGCGGGTGCTGGAGCAGCTCTGGGGAATCGAGGGCCGGCAGCGGCCGGGGCCGAAGCCGGCGTTCCACATCAGCGACATCGGCCGCGCCGCGATCAAGCTGGCCGACTCCGGCGGGCTGGCCGCGGTCTCGATGAGCAAGGTGGCGGCCGAGCTCGGCTTCACCACGATGTCGCTCTACCGGTACGTCGACGCCAAGGACGACCTGTACGTCGTGATGCTCGACTACGCGTTCGAGGAACCGCCGGCGCTGGCGCAGGCGACCTGGCGGGAGCGGATCACCGCCTGGGCCGAGGCGTTCCGGGACGGCCTGCGCAAGCACCCCTGGATCCTGCAGATCCCGGTCGTCGAGCCGCCGCTGTCACCCCACCAGCTGGCCTGGATGGAGGCGGCGCTGCAGGCGTTCGACGGTACGCCGCTGACCCCGCAGGACCGGCTGTCCTCGATGATTCTGGTGAACATCTACGTCCGGGGCACGGTCCAGCTGACCTCGAACCTGCTGACCAGCGGCGACGAGGCGAAGGCGGCGGACCGGCTCTACAACCGGCGGCTGCGGCTGCTCGCGACCCCGGACCGCTTCCCGACCATCGCGGCCGGCGTGAACCAGCCGGACGCGGTGGCGGATCTCGACGTGGACTTCGACGCCGAGGGATTTCGCGACGGCTTGGACACCGTGCTCGACGGTATCCAGGCCCGGATCGACCGGAAGACTTAGATGTCGAGCTTGTCGGCGACCCCGCGCAGCACGGTGGCGACCTGGCGGGCGGCCTTGTTGTCGGGGTGGCGGCCGCGGCGGTAGCCCTCGCCGAGGTTGTCGAGCAGCTTGATCAGGTCCTCGATGACGAGCTGCATCTCCTCGGGCTTCGGCCGCATCGCCTTCGCCACCGACGGCGGCGGGTCGATCAGCCGCACCTGCAGAGCCTGCTCGCCCCTGCGTCCTTCGACGACACCGAACTCGACTTTCTGGCCCGGCTTGAGGTTGGTGACACCCGCGGGAAGAGCGTCGGCACGGACGTAGACGTCGCCGCCCTCCTCCTTGCTGAGGAAGCCGAACCCCTTCTCGGAGTCATACCACTTGACCTTGCCAACGGGCACGGTGACCTCTTCGTCTGTCAATCGTCGGAACAGGGGCCGGGCGTACTGCCCGATCGGCTACCCAGAGTACGTGAACCCGCGTCCGGGCGCCTCCGGAAAACTACCTGAGCGGGCAAACGTTCCGCATCATCAGCGGTACTTCTCCGGGTCCTTCAACCGTTCGTTCATCGACCCCGACCGGAACCCGCGCGGATCGACCCGGGCGGCCGGGAAACCCTCGGCCACGACGGCGTCGACGAGCGGCTGGTGATCGACCTGATCCAGCAGCCGGGCGTCGATCTCGATACTCGCCGTCTCGCCGATGTCGCGGACCCGGACGTTCTCGACGCCGTACGGCGTGAGCAGCGAGCGGACCGCGTGCTCGGCCCGGTCGACCCGGGCCAGCAGGTTCGGCGTGATCCGGATGCCGTAGGCGATCCGGCTCGACAGGCAGGCGGCCGCGGGCTTGTCCGACGTCTCCAGCCCCCAGCTCCGGGACGCCTCGCGGATCTGCGCCTTGGTCAGCCGCGCGTCCTTCAGCGGCGTGATCGCACCCCGCTCGAACGCGGCCCGGATGCCCGGCCGGAAGCCGGCGATCGCGTCGTCGGCGTTCGTCCCGGTGGCGATCGCGGTGATGCCGAACTCGTCCGCGATCGGCTGCAGCGTCTCGACCAGCTCGGCCTTGCAGAAGTAGCACCGGTCGCCGGCGTTGGCCTGGTACCCCTCGCGGTCCATCTCGTGCGTGTGCGGGGTGACGTGCCGGACGCCGATACCGTCCGCGAACCGCGCCGCCGGCTCCAGCTCGGCCACCGGCAGGCTCGGCGACACCGCGGTCGCCGCGACCACGTTGGCCGGGCCGATCGCCCGCGCCGCGGCGGCGAGCAGGAACGCCGAGTCGGCGCCGCCGCTGAACGCGACGACCATGTTCGGGTAGCTCGACAGCCGCCGCATCAACGCGTCCAGCCGCTGCTCGAGCACGTACGCGTCCAGCCAGGCCGGGAACTCGGTCAGGTCGTTCAGTACGACGTCTGCGCCGTACGCACGCAGTTCGTCCGCGGTGAAAGGACCCGTGGCCACGCTCACCGCGACCGCGCCGGCCGCCCGGGCACCGTCAATGTCGGCGGTGTGATCGCCGACGTAGATCGTCGCCTTGTGCTCGCGGAGCGCGGTGCCCTTCTCGGCGCCGTGCAGATCGCCGACCGGCTCGTCCACGTCGAGCCCGAGGTGCTCGAGGTGCAGCCTTACGGACGGCGTGTACTTCGCGGACACCACCATCGTCCGGCCGCGCAACGCCCGCACGGCGGCGAGCGACTCGAGCACGCCGGGGAGCGGCAGGCTGCCGGTGATCGCGTGTGACGGGTAGTGCTCCCGGTAGCGGGCGACCATCGCGTCGACCTGCTCCGGCGGGAACCAGTTCGCCATCTCCCAGGTCAGCGGGGGCCCGAGCCGGCTCACCACCAGTTCGGTGTCGATCGCCACACCGGTCTCCGCGGCGAGCAGATCCCAGACGGCCTGGATTCCTGGCCGGGAGTCGATCAGCGTCATGTCCAGGTCGAACCCGACCACGAGCTCCGGCACGTCGAAGGTGGCGGCAGCAGGCTGGATCTCGGCGGTTGACACGTCCCCAACCCTACGTGAGGCCGCCGACGGCACCGGGTCTCGCATCTCGAAACGGCCGCTATGTCTACTAATTCAGTAGGAAAATACATATTAATCAACCCCGAGGGAGCACCATGACCACCCAGCTCGAAGCACCCGAGATCACTGTCACCAAGGCCGGCGGCGCGATCGGCGCCGTGATCGGCGACGTCCGCCTCGGCGGGGACCTGCCCGCCCAGACCGTCGCCGCGATCCGGCAGGCGCTGCTCGACCACAAGGTGATCTTCTTCCGCGAGCAGCACCACCTCGACGACGCCGGCCAGCTCGCCTTCGCCAAGCTGCTCGGCACCCCGACGCTCGCGCACCCGACCTCGAAGAGCATCGAGGGCGAGGCGCACGTGCTGCCGATCGACTCCGACTACGGCAAGGCGAACAGCTGGCACACCGACGTCACGTTCGTGGACCGGATCCCTGCGATCAGCCTGCTCCGCGCGGTCACGTTGCCCGCGTACGGCGGCGCGACCACATGGGCCAACACTGTGACGGCGTACGCGAAGCTGCCCGTTGCCCTGCAGGCCCTGGTGGACAAGCTGTGGGCCGTGCACAGCAACGTCTACGACTACGCCGGCCGGGTCGACGAGACCCGGATCGGCGGGGTCGACGTCAAGGTCGAGGAACACCGCAAGCAGTTCGTCTCGAAGCTGTTCGAGACCGAGCACCCGGTCGTCCGCGTGCACCCCGAGACCGGCGAGCGCTCACTGGTCCTCGGTCATTTCGTACGGCGCTTCGTCGGCTTCACGTCGGCCGAGACGACGGCACTGTTCCAGCTGCTGCAGAACCGGATCACCAACCTCGACAACACCGTCCGCTGGCAGTGGCAGCCGGGCGACCTCGCGATCTGGGACAACCGGGCGACCCAGCACTACGGCGTCGCCGACTACGACGACCAGCCGCGCCGGCTGCACCGGATCACCCTCGCCGGCGACATCCCGGTCAGCATCGACGGCGTCCGCAGCACGCCCCGGACCGGGAACGCGGACCACTTCTCCACACTTGACAACTGAGGAAACTCTGTCCGTCCTCTTGACATTCAGGACGAAAATGTAAACCCTCGGTCTCATGGACTCGTTCGCCGACCGGACCAAGCGCCGACTGCGCGACGAGCTGCTGGACAACGCCTACGACGCGATCGTCGCGGGCGGGTACGACGGGCTGCGGATGAACGACGTGGCCCGTCGTACCGGCGTCTCCCGGCAGACCGTCTACAACGAGTTCGGCGACAAGTGGGGTGTGCTGCAGGCGGTCGCGGCACGCGAGACCGAGCGGTTCCTGCTGGACGTGAACGCAGCGCTCGCCGAGGAGTCCGACCCGATCGACGGCCTGCGGGCCGCGGTCGAGCGGGCACTCACGCTGGCCGGGGAGAACCCGCTGGTGAAGGCGGCGCTGGGCCAGCCGGGATCGGACCAGGCCAGCCAACTGCTGACCACACGGGGGCAGCAGGTGCTGGAGGTGGCCCACCTACGGTTGGGTGAGCACGTCAGGGAGCACTGGCCGGAGGTACCACCGGAGGACGCGACCAGCTGCGTCGACGTCGCCTTGCGCGTCGTCCTCAGCCACATCGTCACGCCAGGCCCTCCCCCGGCGGCGGTGGCGGCGCAGCTGGCTCGCGTCCTCAGTCCCTTTCTCAGCAAATAGGCGCAGTCTGTCCCAAGCCAGGAGCCAGGAGGCAGGTATGACCACGACGACGAATCCCCTGCACAGACAGGGTTTCAGCTCGCTGCGATCCGGCGGTCTCAATTGGGATGCGTTGCCGCTGCGGCTGTTCGACAAGGGCAACCGCAAGTTCTGGAACCCACGCGACATCGACTTCAGCCAGGACGCGAAGGACTGGCAGGAGCTGAGCGACAACGACAAGGACAACGCGTTGCTGCTCTGCGCCCAGTTCATCGCCGGTGAGGAGGCGGTCACCGAGGACCTGCAGCCGTTCCTGCAGGCGATGGCGGCCGAAGGACGGTTCGGCGACGAGATGTACCTGACCCAGTTCTGCTTCGAGGAGGCCAAGCACACCGCGGTCTTCCGGCTCTGGCTGGACGCGGTCGGCGTCACCGAGGACCTGCACCACTACGTCGAGAACAACCCGGGCTACCGCGCGATCTTCTACGAGGCCCTGCCGGTCGCGCTCAAGTCACTCGCCGACGACCCGTCCCCGGCCAACCAGGTCCGCGCGAGCGTCACCTACAACCACGTGGTGGAAGGGACTCTGGCCCTCACCGGCTACCACGCCTGGAACCTGCTCTGCACGTCGCGCGGCGTCCTGCCCGGCATGCAGGAGCTGATCCGCAAGATCGGCGACGACGAGCGCCGGCACATGGCCTGGGGCACGTTCACCTGCCGGCGGCACGTCGCCGCCGACGCGTCGAACTGGCAGGTCGTCACCGACACGATGGAGGAGCTCCTCCCGCACGCGCTGACCCAGATCCAGTGGGCGCTGGACAACTCCCCCGAGCTCCCGCCGGAGATCAACCCGACCGCGTTGATGACGTACGCCGGCGACCGCGCGACCCGGCGCCTCGGCGCGATCGAGTCGGCGGTCGGCGCGGACGTCGCCGGGATCGACCTCGACTACTCCCCGGAGAAACTCGAGGACGACTTCGGCGACGAGGACTCAGCCGCGCTGGCGGCGGTTCGCCAGGACAACGACTAGCGCGGCGGTGGCCAGGACCGCAGGCAGCCAGGTGACGGTCGTCGTACCGGCGTGGTCGGCGACCTGGCCGCCGGCGAAGGCGCCCAGTGCGATCGAGCCGTTGTAGACCCCGACGAGTACGGCGGACGACGCTTCGGGCGCCCTGGGTGCCGCGGCGTGACCCCAGGCCTGGGTGCTGACGCTCGTGCCGCCGTGCGCGAATCCCCAAGCCAGCAACAGGATCAGGGATCCGGCGATAGTCGTGCCGGCGATTGGCATGAGTACGGCGACCGCGGCGATGCCGGCCGCGATCACGGCGATCGCACGGGCCGGGCGGAGTGAGCCGGCGACGAAGTTGCCGACGATGCCGGCGACGCCGTACGCGAGAAGGAGCGTGCCGATCAGGGCCGGGGTGATGCCGGCCTGCTTCTCGAGGAGCGGCCGGACGTAGGTGTAGGCGGCGAAGTGGCCGGTGACGAGGAGTGCGACCAGCGCGAGGCCGACCCGCAATTGCTTGAGCTTCAGGACCTCGGCGACGTCACTCAGGCGGACGGCCTTCTCCGCGGCCAACGGCGGGAGCAGGAACGCCAGAGCCACGGCCAAGGCGCCGGACAACAGGCCGACGGCGGCGAACGCCCAGCGCCAGCCGACCAGCTCGCTGACGTACGCGCCGGCCGGAATCCCCAGCACAGAAGCGATTCCGATGCCGCTGAAGATGAGCGAGGTCGCCGGACCGGCCGCATGCGCGGGTACGACGCGCCGCGCCAGACCGATCGTGAACAGCCAGACGCCGCCGATCGAGATCCCCATCAGCACCCGCGCGGCCATCAGCGTGCCGAAGTTCGGCGCGGCAGCCGCGAGGAACCCGGCCGCGGCGAGCAGCGCCAGCAGGCCGACCATGGCGGTGCGGCGGTCGAGCTTGCCCAGGACCAGCGGCAGCAGCGGTGCGGCCAGCGCGGAGACGATGCCGGTGACCGTCAGGGTCAGGCCGGCGGTGCCTTCGCTGACCTGGAGGCTCGCGCTCATCGGGGTGAGCAGGCCGACCGGCAGCATCTCGGCGGTCACCACCGTGAACACGGTCGCGGCCATGGTCACCGAAGCGGCCCAGCCTCCGGTCCGCGGGATCACCTGGTCGGCGCAGATCGTCGTCATACTTCAAGGTTTCGGCCACCCAGGGGTGCGGAACAACGGCGATCTGGTCATGCTTGTATTAGCTGAGCTAATCGATCGGAGGTCGGGAGATGGCGGTCGAGATCCGCGAGCTGGAGTGCTTCCTGGTGCTCGCGGACGAGCGGCACTTCGGCCGTACGGCGGAACGCCTCTATCTCTCGCAGAGCCGCGTCAGCCAGCTGCTGCAGTCGCTCGAACGCCGGATCGGCGGGCAGCTGTTCGAGCGGACCAGCCGCCGGGTCGCGCTGACTCCGCTCGGCAAGGAGTTCCTCACCTCGCTGCGACCGGCGTACGCGGCGCTGGAGCGAGTGGTGGAGAACGCCCGCGACTACGCGAACTGCGTGAAGGGCCAGCTCCGGATCGGCTTCCAGGGCACGGCGAACGACCAGATCCTCGCCGCGGTGTCGGAGTTCCAGTCCCGCAATCCGAACTGCCTGATCGACACCGTCGAGCTGCCCCTGAACGACCCGTTCGGCGCGCTGCGACGCGGCGAGGTCGACGCGGCCGTCGTGATGATGCCCGTCGCGGAGGACGATCTCGTCCTCGGCCCGGTCTTCTCCCGCCAGCCGCAAACGCTCACGGTCTCCACCCGGCACCCGCTCGCCGGCCGCGAGCACCTCGACGTCGAGGACCTGGCCGGCGAGGTGCTGATCGCCGTCTCCGGCCCGGCGCCCGGCTACTGGCGTCAGGCCCAGGCGCCGACGCAGACCCCGGCCGGCGCGTTGATCCACCGCGGCCCGGAGTACCGCACCCTCCAGGAAGGCCTGTCCCTGATCGCAGCCGACCGCGGCGGCATGCTGCTGTGCCACCGCAGCGCCGAGCAGAACCGCCGGGCCGACATCGTCAACATCCCGATCACCGGCGTCGCCGAGTCGGCCCTCGGCCTGATCTGGCGTCGTGGTGAGGACACGCCTTCCCTGCAGGCGTTCGCGACCTACCTGAGGTCACGCGAGTCCGAGTAGCTCCACCGACTTCTCGCGCATCTCGACCTTGCGGACCTTGCCGGTCACCGTCATCGGGAAGTCGTCGACGAGGACGACGTACTTCGGGATCTTGAAGTGCGCGAGCTTGCCGGTGGCGAAGGTCCGGACGGCGTCGGAGTCGAGGGGATCGGCGCCGGGCTTGAGCTTGATCCAGGCGCAGAGCTCCTCGCCGTACCTGGCGTCCGGTACGCCGACCACCTGGACGTCGGCCACCGACGGGTGCGTGTAGAGGAACTCCTCGATCTCCCGCGGGTACACGTTCTCGCCGCCGCGGATCACCATGTCCTTGATCCGGCCGACGATGTTCACGTAGCCGTCCTCGCGCATCACCGCCAGGTCGCCGGTGTGCATCCAGCGCGCCTGGTCGATCGCCTCCGCGGTCTTCTGCGGCTCGTCCCAGTAGCCGAGCATCACCGAGTACCCGCGGGTGCACAGCTCCCCCGGCTCACCTCTGTCGACCACGAGCCCGGTGGCCGGGTCGACCAGCTTCACCTCGACGTGCGGCATCACCCGGCCGACTGTCGACGTACGGCGGTCCAGGTCGTCGTCGCGACGGGTCTGCGTCGACACCGGCGAGGTCTCGGTCATGCCGTAGCAGATCGCCACCTCGGCCATGTGCATGTCCGCGACGCACCGCTTCATCACCTCGATCGGGCACGGCGACCCGGCCATCACACCGGTCCGCAGACTCGTCAGGTCGTAGTCGCCGAAGTCGGGCAGCCCGAGCTCGGCGATGAACATCGTCGGTACGCCGTACAGCCCGGTGCACCGCTCTTCCTGGACGGCTCGCAGGGTCGCGGCCGGGTCGAACGCCGGGCCCGGAATCACCATGCAGGCGCCGTGCGTCGTACAGCCGAGGTTGCCCATCACCATGCCGAAGCAGTGGTAGAAGGGCACCGGGATGCACAGCCTGTCCTGCTCGGTGAACGCGATCGTCTCGGTGACGAAGAAGCCGTTGTTGAGGATGTTGTGGTGGCTGAGCGTGGCGCCCTTCGGGAAGCCGGTGGTGCCGCTGGTGTACTGGATGTTGATCGGGTCGTCGAAGGTCAGCTCGGCCTCGCGGGCGTGCAGCTCGCCGACCGGGATCCGGTCCGCGGCCGACCGGAGCTCGTCCCAGTCGCCGGTGCCGATGTAGACGATCTCCTCCAGCGCCGGGCAGTCCGGGCGCACCTCGTCGACCATCGCGCGGTAGTCACTGGTCTTGAACTCGGTCGCCGAGATCAGCATCCGGACCCCGGACTGGTTCAGCGCGTAGGCCAGCTCGTGGGTCCGGTACGCCGGGTTGATGTTCACCAGGATCGCGCCGATCGTGGCGGTCGCGTACTGCGTGATCGTCCACTCGGCGCAGTTCGGGGACCAGATGCCGACCCGGTCACCCTTCGCGATCCCGCGGGCCAGCAGGCCGCGCGCGACCACGTCGACCTCGGCGCCGAACTCGCCGTACGTCCAGCGCCTTCCGGTCTGGACCTCCACGAGTGCGTCGCGGTCGCCGTACCTGCTCACCGTGCGTCTGAGGTTGGCGCCGATCGTCTCGCCCAGCAACGGAACCTCGGACACCCCGGACACGTAGGAAGGCAGGCTCATAAGGGCCATCGTCACGTGGGCCAGGTGCGCCTGCAAGTGCACGTGCGGCAGGAAACAGGGGGTGGACGGCAAGCAATGTCCTTACCAACTCTCCGTCACTTCGGTCGCGGAGCGTGGCCGGGCAGTTACAGTAGATCGGAGAGGTGTGAGGCATGGGCCGTTCCTTGGAAGGTCAGGCCCGCAGCGATCGGCCGCCGGGACGCACCGCGGAGGCGGCCCAGCGAACCGCTGCGGTGGTCGAGCGTGTCCGGGCCCTGGGCAACGTGCTCTCCGGCGCGCTCGCGATCGAGGTCGACGGCACCGATCTGCAGACCCTGAAACGGGCCCCGCGGCGGGCGCCGCCGACCGTCTCGCCGGCCGATCTCGAAGCGCATCCCGGACCGGTCTGGGATGCGTTTGTGCCCCACACACCAGGCCGCTTCCGCTGGTGGGGCGCCGACCGGAGGTTCGCGCGTCGACTCGCCGACGCGGAGGACCGGTTCGCCGAAGCGATCGAACGGCACCGGGCGGCCGAGGAGAACCGCCGCGAGCGCGTGGCTCGCGCGCTGCGGGACCAGGTCGAGCAACAGCGCCGGCTCGACGAGGCGACCGCGGAGCAGCACGCCCGGGTCGACGCCTACCAGCGCGCGGTCGAGGGCCGGGACCGGGCTGCGGTCACCAAGTACTTCCAGAAGGCGCTCGATCGGGTTGCCGAGCCGCTCGACTTCCCCCGCCGGCGCCGGGTCGGCTACGTCCCCGAGTCCACCCTGCTGGCAGTCGAGTGGGAGCTTCCGGGGGTGGACGTCGTACCGGCTGAGGCCTCCTACGTTTACGACCGCGCCAAGGATGCCGTGGTGGCGGTGCCGCGCCCGTCGCAGGAGATGCGGCTGCTGTACCAGCAACTCGTTGCCCAGTTGGCGTTGCGGGCCTTGCACGTGGTGTTCGGGAGCGACCGGTACGGCGTGGTGGACACGGTGGTGTTCAACGGGATGGTCGAGTCGGTGGACCTGCCGACCGGGCAGACCGTGCGGCCGTGCCTGATCACGTTGCGGGCGACGAAGGAGCAGTTCCAGGCGCTGGTGCTGGACCAGCTCGATCCGGTCGCCTGCGTGCGGCACTACTTCTCGGCGGAGGTGTCACGGCATCCGGAGGAGTTGCAGCCGGTGGAGCCCGTGCTCGAGTTCGACCTCGCCGATCCCCGGACGATCGAGCCGGTGGACGTGATCAGCGAGCTCGACAGCCGGCCGAACCTGCTGGAGCTCAGCCCGGAGTCCTTCGAGCACCTGGTTCAGAACCTGCTCACCCGGATGGGCCTGGAGACGCGGCTGTTCCGCCGCGGCCACGACGGCGGCATCGACTGCGTCGCCTACGACCCGCGGCCGATCACCGGCGGCAAGTTCGTCGTCCAGGCCAAGCTCTGGACCCGCACCGTGCCGCCGTCCGCCGTCCGCGACCTCTTCGGCACCGTCCTCGACGCCGGCGCCACCAAGGGCATCCTCATCACCACCAGCGGCTTCGGCCCCTCCAGCTACCAGTTCGCCACCGGCAAACCCCTCCAACTCATCGACGGCACCGCCCTCCTCTCCCTCTGCCACCACCACAACATCCCCGCCCGCATCATCCGCCGCGCTAGCTGAGTATTGTTCTGAAAAGTGGGCATATGGCTGATATAGTGGGCAGCTGGAGGTGGTTGCCATGCAGTTCCCAGAACCAGTGTCGAGCGTGGTTCCAGGGCTGCACGGCCGCGTTCTCGGCGTCCTCGCCCGGACCGACAAGCCGCTGACAGGGCGCGCGGTCACCAGCCTGCTGCGCATCTCGGCAAGTCCCAGCGGGGTACAGAAGGTTCTCGACGAACTGGTGCGGAACGGCATTGTCAGGTCCGAGCCGGCCGGCCGCGCAAAGCTGTACACCCTCAACCGTGACCACGTCGCCTACTCAGCCATCGACACGCTCGCGCGGCTTCGCGAACTGCTGCTCGAACGACTCAAGGCCGAGGCAGAGTCATGGGAGGTGCCGGCCAAGGCGGTGTGGCTGTTCGGGTCAACCGCTCGCGGCCAGGGCGGGACGGACAGCGACCTGGACCTCCTCGTCGTACGCCCGGACGAGGTCGACGAATCCGATCCTCGATGGCTGTCGCAGGTGGAGACACTCACCGAACACGCAACGCTCTGGTCCGGCAACGCCTGCCAAGTCGTTGAGTACAGCGCACAGGAGATCCGCGACCTGATCGACCGAGGCGAGCGCCTGGTCAGCGAACTCCGCCGCGACGCCGTCCCGGTCGCCGGCAGATCACCTCAACGCACACTCACCCGAAAGGCCGGTTAGTGGCAGCTCTCGACGAAGCCCGAGCCCACCTGGCAAAGGCCCGCGAGTTCCTCGAAGCCGCCGAGCTGACCAATGACCTCGGGCTGTACAACGCCGCCGCGTCGAACGCGGTCACCTCAGGCATCAACTCCAAGGACGCAATCTGTCTCGCCTTGACCGGCCGGACGAGAAAGTCCGACAACCACGCGGAAGCCGTTGCCGAGCTGAAGAACGCGGGACCGGCGGGGCGGGACAGCAGTACGACGCTGTCCCGCCTGCTGAAGCTCAAGTCGAAGTGTCAGTACCAGGCGGCCCCGGTATCGGCCACAGATGCGGCGAAGAGCATCGACTGGGCTGCGCGCTTGCTGGAATCAGCGCAGTCCGTCGCACCTGGCCAAGGCAGCGGGGACTCGTAGATCTGGAGTTCGGTGTCGGTGGGGTCTTCGCCGTCGTCGGGGGCGGTGTTGAGGCGGAGTTTGGAGTCGGTGGTGACGGTGCAGTCTCCGGCGGCCGGTTTACGGAATGGCCGACACCAGGTGGTCCGAGTCCGTTGACCGAGGGAAGTGTCAGACTGCATGGCATGGACACTGGGGTGAGCGTTGTCGGGTCGGGACAGGTGAGTGCGGCGCCGGACGTACTGCGGATGACGCTGAGCGTCGGCCATGACGCGGCCGACGTGGCAACCGCGGTCTCGCAGGTGGCGCAGCGGACGGACGCGGTGATCGCGGCGCTGCGACAGCAGGGGGTCGAGGCCGCCGACATCGCGACCAGTTCGGTGCAGGTGCATCCGCAGTACAAGGAGATGGCGGCGCCGAGCGGATTCCACGCGTCGCACAGCCTGACGATCACCACCACCGACCTGACCGGCTTCGGCCGGCTGCTGAACGCGGCGGTGGATGCCGCAGGCAACAGCCTCGGACTCGACTACCTGCAGTTCGACGTCCAGGAGAAGGGCCCGCTGCTCACCCGGGCCCGCGAGCTCGCCTTCCGCCAGGCGCGGGAGAAGGCCGAGGAGCTCGCCGGACTCGCCGGCTACTCCCTCGGCTCCGTCACGATGATCTCCGAGTCGCACGGCTACTTCCCGATCCGCGAGCAGGCTCAGAGCAAGATGCTGGGTGGTGGCTTCGACGCGGCGGTCAGCATCAGCCCGGGCGACCAGGCCATTGAGGTCTCGTTGCAGGTGCACTTCTCCTGGGCGTGATGGACCGAGTTCCGGTCTAGACTCGTTGCAACTTTCCTGGGGAGGGAACTCATGGTGTTGCAGCGAGCCGTTGTCCCGGCCGTCCTCTTACTGACCCTGGTCGCCTGCGGCGGATCCGACACCGCGGGCGGCTCGGCGACGACACCGACGCCGACGCCGTCCGCGAGCAGCGGTACGCCGAGCGCCGTACCGACGACTCCGGCTGCGCCGCCGTCCAAGGCTCCGGTCGCCCGGACGAAGGCGACGCTGACCAAGGCGCTGCTGGCGCTGGAGGACCTGCCGGCCGGCTTCGCGATCGATCCGGACGCGGAGGGCGACGACGGGACCGAGCTGTCGTCGACGAACGCCAAGTGCGCGAAGCTGGTGCAGCTGTTCAACGCCGACTCGACGCCGGGCGCGAAGGTCGGGGTGACCCGGGGGTTCTCCGGCGGTCAGAACGGGCCGTTCGTCGGTGAGACGCTCGAGGCGATGCCGTCGGCCGCGGCGAACACCGCCTACCTGGCCTCCGTCAAGGCAGCGGTGAAGGCCTGCGGCAAGGCCAAGCTCAGCATCGAAGGCGTCGGCAGCTCGACGGTCACGGTCACCGAGGTCGCTGCGCCCAAGGCCGGCACCACCCCGGTCGCGGTCCGGTTCTCCGCGGCGAGCGGCCCGCTGGCGGGGCTCGAGGTGACGTTCGCGTTCGCCGCGCTCGGCGACGTACTGCTCAGCATGAACTTCGACACCTCGGACATCGAGGAGCCTGTGGTCGAGGCGGCCGCCAAGGCGAGCAAGGTGCTGGGGACGTCGACCACCGGAACCTGACCGCGGGGGTTGCGGCGTCGGGGAGACTTCTTCCATGTACGCGCCGGCGCCGCTGAAACGGCAGTTGAGCCGGTCCGGGCTGTTGCTGCTCGGACCGGCCTTCGTCGCGGCCGTCGCGTACGTGGATCCGGGCAACTTCGCGACCAACATCGCGGCCGGGGCGACGTACGGCTACCTGCTCTGCTGGGTCGTGGTCGGGGCGAACCTGATGGCCGTCCTGGTGCAGTACCTGGCCGCCAAGGCGAGTATCGCGACCGGCCGGACCCTCCCCCAGCTCTGCCGGGACCACTTCAAACGGTCCACGTCCACCGGGTTGTGGGCGCAGGCCGAACTGGTGGCGATCGCGACCGACCTGGCCGAGGTGGTCGGCGGCGCGATCGCGCTGAACCTGCTGTTCGGGATCCCGCTCCTGCTCGGCGGTGTGATCACGGGCGCGGTGTCGTTCGGGCTGCTGATCTACCAGTCGAAGCGCGGGCAGCGTCCGTTCGAGGCGGCGATCATCGGGCTGCTCGCGGTGGTGCTGCTCGGGTTCGTGGTGTCGACGGTGCAGTCGGAGCCGTCGGGCACCGCCGTACTGGGTGGTCTGGTGCCGCGGCTGGACGGGACCGAGTCGCTGGTGCTGGCGGCCGGCATGCTCGGCGCGACCGTGATGCCGCACGCGATCTGGCTGCACGGGGCACTCGTCACCGACCGCCACTGGAAGACGCTCGGCTCGGCCGAGGGCAAGACCCGGGTACTACGAGCCACCAGGCTGGATGTGGCCGTCGCGATGGCACTGGCCGGCGCGGTCAACCTCGCGATGGTGGTGGTCGCCGCGGCCGCCTTGGACGGCACCGGCGCCGACTCCCTGGACGCGGCGCACAGTGCGATCGGCGTCCGGCTCGGTGAGATGCCCGCGCTGCTGTTCGCGTTGGCCCTGCTGGCGAGCGGGTTCGCGTCCTCCTCGGTCGGCACGTACGCCGGCTCGGTGATCCTGGACGGCTTCTGGCGGCGCCACGTCCCGCTGGCGGCCCGGCGGCTGATCACGCTGGTGCCGGCGCTGCTGGTCCTTGCGATTGGCATCGATCCCAGCCGGGCGCTGGTGGTTTCGCAGGTGGTGCTGAGCTTCGGCATCCCGTGCGCGCTCTGGCCGCTGGTCCGATTGACCGCCTCCCGGCGCGTCATGGGCGACTTTGTCAACCGGTGGGCGACTACTCTCACCGCATGCCTGGTAGCGACCGCCGTCTCGGTGCTGAACGTCGTACTGATCGTCCTCACCTTCCGGGGATGACATGACCTCTGTCTATGCCGTCAGCGACATCCACGGTCACCCTGAGAAGCTGCAGGCGTCGTTGCACGCGGCCGGGCTGACGGATGCCGAGGGCAACTGGTCCGGGGCGGACGCGCGACTGTGGTTCCTCGGTGACTTCTTCGATCGCGGCCCGGACGGGATCGGCGTACTGCGCTTCGTCCGCAGGCTGATCGACCAGGCGCCGGACGACGCGATCCGGGTGCTGCTCGGCAACCACGAGATCCTCGCGCTCGGGATGCACAAGTTCGGCGGCACCTTCGTCCCGCACGACGGGATCACCAGCCGCAGCTTCGAGCGGTCCTGGGCGCTGAACGGCGGCCAGGACCGGGACCAGGAACTGCTCACCGACGACGACGTCGAGTGGCTGCTCGACCGGCCGATGCTCGGGCTGGACGCGGGCCACCTGCTGATGCACTCCGACACCGCGGAGTACGTCGAGTGGGGTGACACGATCGACCAGATCAACGCCGCCGCGAGCGCCGACCTGCACAGTGACGACATCGTGGTCTGGTGGGAGGTCTGGCGGCGGATGACGTCGCGGTACGCGTTCCGCGGCCCGGGCGGCCCACAGGTCGCCTCGATCCTGCTCGAGCACCTCGGCGGCCACCGGATCGTGCACGGCCACAGCATCATCGCCGACCAGCTCGGCATCGACCCGGCGTACCTCACCGAGCCACTGCTGTACGCCGACGGCCTGGTCCTCGGCATCGACGGCGGCGCCTTCGACGGCGGCCCGTGCCTGGTGGTCGAACTCGAACAGCTGTAACGGGAATGCCGCTGCACGCTCCCCGGTTGTTGAAAAGTTGACGGTGAACCACGCCCTTGGGAGACGTTGATGGCTCTGCAGAAGATTCCCGGTCCGGACCACCCGATCACGATCGCGAAGAACCCGGACCGGGTGGTGGTGAAGGCCGGTGAGCAGGTGATCGCGGACACCCGGGACGCGTTGTCACTGCAGGAGGCGAGCTACCCGGCGGTGCAGTACATCCCGCGGGACGACGTCGACCTGACGCTGCTGGAGCGCACCGACCACCACACGTACTGCCCGTACAAGGGCGACGCGTCGTACTACAGCGTGCTGCCCGCCGGCTCGACCGGGGTGAACGCGGTCTGGACCTACGAGCAGCCGTACGACGCGGTCGCCGACATCCGCGAGTACCTGGCCTTCTACCCGGACAAGGTGTCGATCGAGATCATCGTCGACTGAGGAACTCGCGCAGCACCGGAGCGAGGATCTCCGGCGGTACGACGTGGTCCTGGTCGGCCAGCTCGTGCAGTGACGCGGCCGGCAGCTCCTTCACGATCCGGTGCGCCGCGTCGACCATGAACGGCGGCGACGCGGTCCCGGCCACGACGAGGGTCGGCTGCATGAGCTTGGCGAGCAGGTCGACCGGCACCCGTCCGCCCGGTGCGGCGTGGTCCATCACGGCGAAGTCGTACGCCAGGGTCGGGGCGAGGTCGGCGACACCAGGAGCCGCCGCGGTCTCCACGGCTGCCTCCTTCGGCATGCCCGCCATCAGCAGGAACAGCTCGACCGCCTCCTGTCGGCGCCCTTGCGTGATCAGCTCGATCACCTCCGCACCGTCCTCCTCCGTGTCCACGTCGTCCGGACCGTACGGCGGCTCGTGCAGCACCACCTGCGTGAACGGCAGCCCGGTCCCCGCGGCGACCGCGACGAGTCCGGCGCCTGACGAGTGCCCGTAGACGGCCGCCGTACCGCCGACGGCTGTCAGCAGCGCGCCGATGTCGTCCACCTCGCGCAGTACGTCGTACGGCGTCCTGTCGCCGCTGTCACCGCGGCCGCGGCGGTCGTACGTCACCACGTCGAAGTCGGCCGCCAGCTCGTCGGCCAGCGGCCGCAGTGCGCTCCGGTCGCACAGCGCACCCGGGACCAGGATCAGCCGCGGGCCGCTGCCCAGGCGTTCGTAGGCGATCGTCGTACCGTCCGCCGAAGTCACCGTCTGCATGTCGTCCTCCTCAGGGCGTTGTCGGTGACGTCGGAGCCGGGGTGCGAAGTTCGACACAATCCCTGGCGCCGGTCGCGCTCGGGTGATTCACTGCGTCGCGATGATCAGCAGAGTCGACGACTACCTCCACGCGGTCCCGCTGTCCGGTGCCGTGGCCGAGCAGGTCGGTCCGTTCACCCTCTTCCGCAGTACGACGGTCTGGCCGTACTACGCGCGTCCGGTGCCTCGCAACGGGGCCGCGGTCAAGCCGGACGATGTCGACGTACTGCGGTCGCGGTGCGAGGAGCTCGGGATCCCGGTGAGTTTCGAGTGGGTCGTCGACACCTGCCCGTCGCTCGGTCCGGCGGCTGCGGAGGCCGGGCTGTCCGTGGTCGAGCACCCGTTGCTTGTGCTCGAGCGCGACCAGTTCCGGCCGGCGTCGGCGGATGCCCGGTGCGAGATCCTGCCGGCGGACGCCACTGTACTGCGGCAGGCCCGGGCGGTCGCGTCGCTGGCTTTCGGCGACCCGGGTACGGCGGTCGGCGTGGCCGGACCGCAGGAGCGCGACGCGAAGGCTGCTGAGGTGGCCGATGACTTGATCGAGGCGGTCCTGGACCGGGTTCGCCGCGGCGTCACGGTGTCCGCCGCCGCGTTCACCGACGACGGCATGGTCGCCAGCGGCCAGCACCAGCCAGTCGGCACCACCACCGAGATCGTCGGCGTCGGCACGCTCCCGTCCATGCGCCGCCGAGGACTCGCCGCCGCGGTGACCAGCGCCTTGGCCGAGCACGCCTTCGCCAACGGCATCGACCTCATCCTCCTCTCCGCCGAAACCAACGCGGTAGCCGCCGTCTACGAACGCGTCGGCTTCCACCGCATCGCCACAGCCGCCGCCGCGGAGCAGCTCCCAATGGGCGTACCGTTTGAGGGATGAGCACGACCGAGCGGAGTCGTCCGCGTACCCTTGCTGAGGCGTTGCGTGCGTGGGATGACTCTGCGCTGGGGCGATTGCTGCAGCGGCGGCCTGATCTGGCGGTGCCGATTCCCGCGGACACCGGGCAGCTGGCGGCTCGGGCGACCACGAATGCCTCGGCCGCGCGGGCGATCAATCGGCTGGATGAGTTCGGTGTCGACCTGCTGGAGGCGCTGTCGGCGCTGCCTGAGCCGGTGGGGCTGGCGGACCTGGCGGCCGGCGTTGACCAGCCTGTCGAGGTGGTCCGGCCGCGGGTCGAGGAGCTGCTCGACCTGGCGCTGGTGTGGGGTAGCGAGGACGACCTACGGCCCATCCGCGCGGTGCACGAGTTGCTCGGGCCGACACCCGCCGGCCTCGGTCCGGTCACTACGCGACATTTCGGCGACCTGGACAAGCTGATCGAGGAGGCCGGTCCGGACGCGCGTGCGGTGCTGGACAAGCTGACGTGGGGTCCGCCGACCGGTTCGGTGGAGAAGGCTGAGCGGCCGGTGACGATCGCCTCGGCCCGTACGCCGGTCGAGCGGTTGCTCGCGCGCGGTCTCGTCGTACCGAAGGATGCGAACACCGTGGTGCTGCCACGGCAGATCGGGCTGCACCTGCGTGGCGGGCGGGTGCTGGCGTCGACGCGGCCGGTGCCGCCGCCGCTGGACGGCAAGCGGGTCTCGGCAGCGATCGGCGATCGGGCAGCTGCTGGTGCGGCGCTCGATCTGGTGCGCCTTGTCGATCGTGCTCTGGAGCAGCTCGGCACTGAGCCGCCGCCTGTGCTCCGTACTGGTGGTGTCGGCGTCCGTGAGCTGCGCAGCCTGGCCGGCAAGATCGGTGCGGAAGAGCAAACGACCGCTGCGGTGCTGGAGATCGCTTACGCCGCTGGGCTCGTTGCGGCGGTGGAGGTCGGCACTAGTGAGCTCTGGCTGCCGACCAGCTCGTACGACGACTGGCTGGAGCTCGGACTCGCACAACGGTGGGCTCAGCTCGTCATGGCGTGGTTCACCGGGCTCCGAGCGATCGGACTGATCGGCCGGCGGGACAGCGGCGGTGCGACGGCTGCCGCGCGTGAGCGGCTGATCAACGCGCTGGCGCCTGACCTGGAGCGGCTGCTGGCCCCAGAGATCCGAGTGCTCGCCCTGCAGGCGTTGGCCGAGGCAGAAGCTGGTACGGCGCCCGCGACGGAGTCTGTGGTCACCTGGGTCGCCTGGCACCGGCCGCGGCGTGGTGGGCAGTTCCGGGACGAGCTGGTCGAGTGGACGATCACTGAGGCCGCACTGCTCGGCCTGACTGGCCTCGGGGCTCTGGCGAAGCATGCACGGCCGCTGCTCGCGGCAGAGCCCACCGCCGAGGACCTGGCTGAGGCGATCAGCCCGCTCGTCCCCGAGCCGGTGTCCGAGGTCCTGCTGCAAGCGGACCTCACTGCGGTCGCGCCCGGCCCCCTGATCCGCACTGTGCAGGACGAGCTGTCCTCCATGGCTGACGTGGAGTCGCACGGCGGTGCGGGTGTCTACAGGTTCAGTGAGAGCTCAGTACGGCGAGCCTTCGACCTCGGACGAACCGCGGACCAGCTGCACAAGTGGCTGGCCGAGCATTCCCGCACACCGGTCCCCCAGCCGCTCACGTACCTCATCGACGACGTTGCGCGGCGTCACGGCGTACTCCGGCTTGGCACGGCGTCGACGTACCTGCGGTGTGACGACGAGGACGTGCTGACGCAGTTGCTCAGCTCGAACCTGCCGGGCATCCGGTTCCGCCGGCTGGCGCCGACGGTCGTGGTGTCGCCGTCGCCGCCGGACATGGTGCTGAGCCGGTTGCGCGAGGCCGGTCTGGCGCCGCTGGCGGAGACGTTCGACGGGGTCGTGCACGTGACCACGGCCGCGACCCGACGGGGTGAGACTCCGCGTCGCCGTACCAGCCGGGACTTCGTCGACAGCCCGCTCGACCTCACCGACGACCAGGTGAAGGCCGTCATCGAGAAGGTCCGCGCCGGCGACCGCATCGCCGCCGAGCGCCCCGCCGACGAGGGCCTGGTCGAACCCACCGCCCCGGCCGAGACCATCGGCGTCCTCTCCAACGCCGCCGAGGCCCACACCCGCACCTGGATCTCCTACGTGGACCACAACGGCACCAGCTCCGAACGCATCGTCGAACCCGTCCGAGTAGCCGACGGCTGGCTCACCGCCTACGACGAAGGCGCCGACCAGCCCCGCACCTACGCCCTGCACCGGATAGCTGCCGCCCGCGCCGTCGATTGATCGCCTCAGGCACAATGGAAGGTCGGGGCGACGATAGGAGCATGGCGTGACAGACGGTCCATTGATTGTGCAGTCGGACAAGACCCTCTTGTTGGAGACTGCGCATGCGGACGCCAATGAGTGCCGGAAGGCTATTGCGCCGTTTGCTGAGCTGGAGCGGGCGCCGGAGCATGTGCACACCTACCGGCTGACGCCGCTGGGGCTGTGGAACGCGCGGGCGGCCGGGCACGACGCGGAGCAGGTCATCGACGTGCTGCTGCGGTACAGCCGCTACCCCGTCCCGCACTCGCTGCTTGTCGACATCGCCGAGACTCTGGACCGCTACGGGCGACTGCGGCTGGAGAAGCACCCGCAGCACGGGCTGGTGCTGGTGACGACCGACCGGCCGGTGCTGGAAGAGGTGCTGCGGAGCAACAAGGTCAAGCCGATGATGGGCGCCCGCATCGACGACGACACCGTGCTGGTGCACCCGTCGGAGCGCGGTCACCTCAAGCAGACCCTGCTCAAGCTCGGCTGGCCGGCCGAGGACCTCGCCGGGTACGTCGACGGTGAGACGCACAAGATCGAACTGGTCCGCAACGGCTGGGACATGCGCCCGTATCAGCAGCAGGCGGTCGACTCCTTCTGGCACGGTGGCTCCGGTGTCGTCGTCCTGCCCTGTGGGGCCGGCAAGACGATTGTCGGCGCGGCCGCGATGGCGCAGGCCTCCGCGACCACGCTGATCCTGGTCACCAACACGGTGTCCGCGCGGCAGTGGAAGGACGAGCTGCTCCGCCGGACCAGCCTGACCGAGGACGAGATCGGCGAGTACTCCGGTGCCCGCAAGGAGATCCGCCCGGTGACCATCGCGACGTACCAGGTGATGACGACCCGCCGGAAGGGCGTCTACTCGCACCTGGAGCTCTTCGACGCGCGCGACTGGGGCCTGATCGTGTACGACGAGGTGCACCTGCTGCCGGCGCCGATCTTCCGGATGACCGCCGACCTGCAGACCCGGCGGCGGATCGGCCTGACCGCGACCCTGGTCCGGGAGGACGGCCGCGAGGGTGACGTGTTCTCGCTGATCGGCCCGAAGCGGTACGACGCGCCCTGGAAGGACATCGAGGCGCAGGGCTGGATCGCGCCGGCCGACTGCGTCGAGGTGCGGGTGGACCTGGAGCAGACCGAGCGGTTCGTGTACGCGACCGCCGAGCCGGAGGACCGCTACCGGCTGGCCGCGTCGACCCCGGCGAAGTCGAGGCTGGTACGGCGGATCGCCGAGCACCACACCGACGAGCCGCTGCTGGTGATCGGCCAGTACATCGACCAGCTGGACGAGCTCGGCGAACGGCTGGAGTGCCCGGTGATCAAGGGCGAGACGACGGTCCGCGAACGCCAGCGGCTGTTCGACGCCTTCCGGGCCGGGGAGATCACCCGGCTGGTGGTCAGCAAGGTCGCC
This sequence comes from Kribbella sp. NPDC002412, assembly GCF_053592935.1. Classification (NCBI taxonomy): domain Bacteria; kingdom Bacillati; phylum Actinomycetota; class Actinomycetes; order Propionibacteriales; family Kribbellaceae; genus Kribbella; species Kribbella sp. NPDC002412. The sequence continues at coordinate 98,424 of NZ_JBSFBL010000017.1, read as the reverse complement.
AACTTCTCCATCGACCTCCCCGAGGCGTCGGTCGCCATCCAGGTCTCCGGCACCTTCGGCTCCCGCCAGGAGGAGGCCCAGCGCCTCGGCCGGGTCCTCCGCCCCAAGGGCGACGGCCGCACCGCCCGCTTCTACTCCATCGTCGCCCGAGACACGGTAGACGCCGAGTTCGCCGCCCACAGGCAACGTTTTCTAGCCGAGCAGGGCTACGCCTACACCATCGTCGACGCCGAAAACCTCTTCGCCTGAGCTGAAGGAGGTTGGAGAGGGAGATCGTGGACGCGGAGAACCTATTCGCCCAGGCGGGTGTGGATGCCGTTGAAGTGTTTCTTCATCGAGCGGGCGAAGGAGTCCGGGTCGCCGGTCTGTAGCTTCTGCAGCAGGTCGCGGTGCCAGGCGGCGGCGTCGGCGGGGGTGTAGCGGGCGCCGGGGAGGCGGGCGTCCACCTGGGAGAAGGTTCGCCAGAAGACGGAGAGCAGGTCGATGACGAGGGCGTTGCCCAGGGGCTCGTAGAGGGCCTGGTGGAAGGCCCAGTCCTCGTCGGGGAAGTACTTGCCGTCGGCGGCCTTGGCCTCCATCGCCGCCACGATCGGCTCCAGGTCGTCGTACCCGTGGGCGCTGAAGTGCGCGACGACGTCGTCCGCCAGGCCGACCTCGATGGCCTGGCGGACCTCGAGGACGTTCTGGACGTCGCGGAGGTCGCCGGCCATCGACTGCGACATCCGGAACGCGAGCCCGTCCTCCAGCGACTGCAGCGACACCTCGCCGACGTACGTGCCGTACCCGTGCCGGATCTCGATGATCCCGACCGCCTGCAAGGCCTTCATCGCCTCGCGCAACGGGTGCCGCCCGACGCCGAGCTGAGCCATCAGCTCCTGCTCGTTGGGCAGCGGGTCACCCGCCTTCAGCCCGCGCTCCAGGATGTAGGACTTCATCTGGTCGCGAATGAAGGACTGATTGCCCGCCGCACCCCGTGCCCGGCTGAGCCCACCCGTCGTCACTGCCGGCCTCCTCAGAAACTTGGAACCGTTCAGTGTAGTCCGGCGCGTTCGAGCAAGGGCCGGATCGCCTCGATCTCCGCGTCGTCCAACGGGATCGACGGGTACGCCGTCACCGGGCAGGCGATCACGCCGAGCAGGTACAGCCCGGCCTTGAACGCGCCCAGCGCGGCCGAGCTCGCACCCATCCGGCTGCGGTCCGCGACGTCGATGATCTCGAAGAACCTGATCAGCCGGTCCTGCTCGGCCCGCGCCGCGACCAGATCCCCGGCGGCCACGGCGTCGTACAACCGCACGTACCCGGCCGGATCCACGTTCCCCAACCCGGGTACGACGCCGTCGACACCGAACGCCAGCGACGAGTCGACCGTCACCTCGGACCCGGTCATGATCGCGAACCCGGACAGCCCGGCGTCCCGCCGGTCCAGCACCAACCGCCGCAGGCTCGCCTCCTGCCCGCTGGAGTCCTTCACGCCGGCGATGATCCCGCGCTGACCGAGCGAGATCATCAGCGACGCCGGCAGCTTCACGCCGACCCGCGGAGGGATGTCGTACGCGTACAGCGGCGTGTCCCCGGCCACCGAGGCCAGCCGGACGAAGTGCCGCTCGATCTCGGCCGGATGGGTGGCGGCGTAGAACGGCGCGGTCGCGACCAGCCCGTCCACCCCGGCCTTCAACGCGGCCGACAGATGGGCGCCGGCGCGGGCGGTCGACGTGTCGATGACACCGGCCAGCACCGGCACCTGGCCGGCCACCTCGGTCACGGTGGTCTCCAGCACGACCTGCCGCTGTTCGTCGGTCAGGAACGTGCCTTCGCCGGAGGTGCCGAGCACGAACACCCCGTCCACACCACCGGTCAGCTGATGGTCGATCAACCTTGCCAGCGATGCGGTGTCGACGTCGTACTCGGGTGTGAGCGGGGTGACGAGCGGCGGTACGACGCCGGTCAACTGGGCGGAGTCGGTCAAGGGGTCTCCCAACCTCAAAGGGCGAATATGGCGAACCGCAAGGTGGCGAAGGACGAGGTCTCACCGGCCTCGTAGAAGATCCCGACTCGGCCGTCGGGCAGCAGGACCAGATCGGAGTACCCGGCCATTCCGTCGTGCACGACCAGACCGGGCTCCCAGGTCTGCCCGTCGTCGGAGCTCACGAAGACCGTCAGCTCCCGGCGTGACGAGGGACTCACCGGCGTCGACAGCAGCAAGCGGCCGTCGGGCAGCGCGAGCACGCTTCCCTGGATCCCTGGCGCGGTGATCTCCGGGATCCCGGTGTACGGCGCGTCGAGCGTCGTACCGCCGTCCGAGGACCAGGCGTGCACCCGGGCCGGCCCGGTCCCCTGGTGATTGCGGGCGTTGAAGTACAGCCGCCCGTCGGGAAGCTCGGCCACGGTCGTCTCGTTGGCGTTGATCTCCGCGCCGTCGTTGCGATCCACGAACCCGACCGACCAGGTCACACCACCGTCGTCGCTCACGATGCAGTGCCCGCCGTTCAGCCGGATCAGATCGTCGACCGGCTCCGAGGGGACGAACGAGTGATTAGCCGGTACGACGAGCCGCCCGGACGTCAGCGCGATCCCGTGACACGGCCCGGTCGCGTACCAGCCCCAGTCGGCCGGCTTCACCTGCGCGGTGATCTCGGCCGTCGGGCTCCACGTCGCGCCGTCGTCCGCGGACCGCTGCACGAACACCCGCCGCCCGGACTCGGGATCGGTGCCGCGGGCAAGCGACATCTCCACCGCGTCGGCGCCGTTCTGCACCGTCACCAGCACGATGTCGCCGCTCGCCGGGTCGATCACCGGCACCGGGTTCCCGCAGGTCTTGCCGGGCACCGCGGACACCACCTGCAACGGCAGCCAGGTCCGCCCGCCGTCGAGCGAGCGCCGCAGCACGACCTCGATCTCGCCCGCGTCGCCGGACCCGTGCAGCCGGCCCTCGCAGAACGCCAGCACGGTCGAGCCCCGCGCCAGCACGGACGGGATCCGGAACGTGTGGTAGCCGCTCCCGGCCGGATCGAACACGATCTCGGCCGCGATTTCCCGGGCACCGACTCTTGAAGACATAGGACGTACTATGTCATGGTGTGGCCCTCCGATGGAAGTGAGGCCTCATGCCAGTCAGCAGAAGAACATTCCTCGGCGGCGGCCTGGCCGCCGCCGCTGTCGCGGTCACCGGTACGCCGCTGCTGGCCGGGTGTGCTTCGGACAAGAAGAACTCGGCCGCCGCCAACCTGGCCGTGAAGTTGCCGACCTACACCAAGTACGGCGACATCAAGCCCGACCTGCCCGGCACCGACGTCGTCCTGGACGGGTTCCTGAAGTACCCGGCGAACCCGGTCCGGGCGATCGCCGAGGCGCCCGGCGACGGCAAGCCGATCACCTTCATGACCAACATCCCGGGCGCGATCCCGCCGGCGGCGGACAAGAACCAGTTCTGGCAGGCGGTCAACCAGCGGCTCGGCTCCGAGCTGCAGATCAGCATGGCCTCGAACGACGAGTACAAGGACAAGTTCGCCACCCGGATCGCCGGCGGCGACCTGCCGGACATCCTGAACATCCCGGTCGACACCGTGCAGATCCCCGGCCTGGTCAAGGCCAAGTGCATGGACCTGACCGAGCAGCTGTCCGGTGACGCGGTGAAGAAGTACCCGTTCCTGGCGAACATCCCGACCGAGTACTGGAAGGGCTGCGTCTTCAACGGCGCGATCTACGGCGTCCCGGTGCCGCGCGGCATGTCCCGGACGTCGCTGCCGCTGTACCGCGCGGACCTGCTGGCCGCGAAGGGCATCAAGGACCCGGCGCCGAAGAACTTCCAGGAGTTCCTCGACCTGGCCAAGGAGATGACCGCGGCCAAGCAGAACAAGTGGGCCTGGACCCGGGTGCCGCTGTCCACCATCCGCCAGATGCTGATGATCCCCAACGTCTGGAAGGAAGAGGGCGGCAAGTTCACCTCGATGTACGAGCACGAGGCGCAGCTCGAGGCGCTCGAGGCCGGCCGCAAGATGGTCGAGGCCGGCGTGATCAACCCGGACGCCTTCAACGACAAGGCCAGTGCCCGCAAGCAGTGGTTCAACGGCGGTATCGCGGCGTTCGACTACGACAGCTTCGTCGCCTGGAACCAGTACTACTCCGACAACACCGCCGGTGACGCGTTCTCGGTGAACATGCTCGACGTACCAGGCTTCGACAGCGGCCAGGGCGCGCCGTGGATGGGCTCGGCGCTGAACAACATCACGTCGTTCAGCAAGGACAGCAAGCACTCGGCCGACACGCTGCTGAAGATCGCCAACTGGATGGCCGCGCCGTTCGGCACCGAGGAGTACCTGTTCCGCAAGTACGGCGTCGCCGGCCGCCACTACGCGCTGCAGGGCACCGACCCGGTGCCGACCAAGACCGGTGTGGTGGAGACCGGCATCGGCCTGCAGTACATCAGCGACTCCGCGCTGGCGCTGTACTGGGCCGGCAAGCCCGACGTGCCGCAGAACCAGCACGCCATCCAGCAGAAGATGGCGGACCGGCTCGTGTACGACGCGTCGTACGGCCTGTACTCCGACACCCAGTCGAAGAAGCAGACCCAGCTGGCCAAGACGATGACCGACCTGGAGTCGCAGATCGTGCAGGGCAAGAAGCCGGTGTCCGACTGGACCGCGGCTGTGCAGACCTGGAAGTCGTCCGGCGGCGACACCATGCGCGGCGAGCTCGAGAAGGCCTTCTCCGAGGCGGCAGGGAAGTAGATGCTCCAGCGATCCACCACGCGACAGCAGCAGCTGAGCCTGGGGCAGCGGCTGCTCCGGGACAAGGTGCTGCTGCTGTTCGCGCTGCCCGGGACCGCGCTGATCATCGCGTTCCACTACGTGCCGCTGCTGGGGAACGTGATCGCGTTCAAGGACTACCAGCCGTTCCTCGGCATCGGCGGCAGCGACTGGTCCGGCTGGTCGAACTTCCTGGTGATCTTCAACGGCGATCCGGCGTTCCTGCGGGCGCTGAAGAACACCTTGATCCTGACCTGCCTGCAGTCGATCTTCGTGTTCCCGGCGCCGATCCTGCTGGCCCTGCTGCTGAACTCGCTGTTCTCGGAGCGGATCAAACGGATCGCGCAGAGCATCCTCTACCTGCCGCACTTCATGTCGTGGGTGATCGTGGTCGCGCTGTTCCAGCAGATGCTCGGCGGCAGCGGGTTGCTGAACAACTACCTGCGATCACACGACCTCGCGACGATCGACATCATCGGGAACTCCGAGCTGTTCCACGTGCTGCTGACCTCGCAGATCATCTGGAAGGACACCGGCTGGGCGACGATCCTGTTCCTGGCCGCGCTGTCCCAGATCGACTCCCAGCTGTACGAGGCCTCGAGCGTGGACGGCGCGAGCCGGATGCGGCAGCTGTGGCACGTCACGCTGCCGGGGCTGCGCGGGATCATCATCCTGCTGTTCATCCTGCGGCTCGGCGACTCGCTGACCGTCGGCTTCGAGCAGATCATCCTGCAGCAGCAGGCGGTCGGCCGGGACGTCAGCGAGGTCCTGGACACCTACGTCTACAACAACGGCGTGATCGGCGGGGCCTGGGGCGTGGCCGCCGCGGTCGGCCTGGTCAAGGGCCTGGTCGGCGTGGCTCTGGTGCTGGCCGCGAACAAGGTGGCGCACATCTTCGGCGAGCAGGGGGTGTACCAGCGATGACACGCAAGATGGTGCAGGGCGTGCCGATGCCGTCCTGGCCGATGCGGATCTTCAAGGGACTCATGCTGCTGGTGTTCTGCGCTGCGGTGATCCTGCCGTTCGTCGGGGTGATCTCGACCAGCGTGGCGCCGAACAAGCAGATCAACGAGTCCGGCGGGCTGGTGCTGCTGCCGGAGTCGATCAGCTTCGCGGCGTACGAGTCGCTGTTCGCCGGCGGCGTGGTGACCCAGGCGCTGTTCGTCAGCGTGTTCGTCACGGTGGTCGGGACGGCGCTCAGCCTCACCGTGTCGTGCCTGCTCGCCTACGCGCTGTCCCGGCCGTCGTTCACGGCCGGGCGCCCGATCCTGCTGGTGATCCTGTTCAGCATGCTGTTCTCCCCCGGCATCATCCCGACGTACCTGGTGGTCAAGGGCGTCGGGCTGCTGGACAGCATCTGGGCGCTGATCGTGCCGACGATGGTCAGCGCGTTCAACGTGATCGTGCTGCGGGCGTTCTTCATGAACCTGCCGAACGAGCTCACCGAGAGCGCCCGGATGGACGGCGCCGGCGAGCTGAAGACCTTCGGCTACATCGTGCTGCCGCTGTCCAAGGCGGTGCTGTCGGTGATCGGGCTGTTCTACGCGGTGGCGTACTGGAACGCGTTCTTCAGCGCCCTGCTGTACCTGAACGACAGCAAGCTGTGGCCGTTGCAGCTGGTGCTCCGCACGTACGTCATCAACGACACCCAGCTGGGCAGCGCCGAGCTCGGCACCGAGCTGCTGCCGCCGCAGGCGTCCATCCAGATGGCGATCCTGGTCGTCTCGATCGTTCCGATCCTGCTGATCTACCCGTTCCTGCAACGGCACTTCGCCAAGGGCGTCCTGACCGGCGCCGTGAAGGGTTGATCCCAACCCTGTGACGGGTGCGTCACGAACCGTCGTCCGGGGGTTTGCCCAGGGGCAACGCCAGGGTTTCGCCTGGGCAAATCCCCACCGAACGCCAGGTACCGTCGAACACTATGGGGACGCAGGCGCTCGAGCGGGTGGGGTTGGGTGGGGAAGGCGAGGGGCGGGACGCGAGGAGGAGGCCCGCGCCGGTCGTCTGGCGGGTGGTGCGGGAAGCGATCCTGCTGGCCACACTGTTTCTGGTCTACAGCGCGGGCCGGCAGATCGCCGCGAAGCACACCGGGTCGGCGTTCGACCACGCCCGGGAGATCCTCGCGCTGCAGAACTGGTTGCACCTGCCGAACGAGGCATCGATCCAGCACGCGGCGCTCGAGATCCCGCAACTGGTCGAGGGAGCGAACCTCTACTACGCCAGCGTGCACGCCCCGCTGACGGCGTGCGTGCTGCTCTGGCTGAGCATCTGGCGGCCGAAGGCCTACACCCGCGTCCGCTGGACGATCGTGTCGGTGACCGGGCTGGCGCTGATCGGGCACATCGTGTTCCCGCTCGCGCCGCCGCGGATGATGCCCGGATTCGTCGACACCGGCCTGCAGTTCGGGCTGTCGGTGTACGGCGCGGAGCGCTCCGGCGGCGTGGCCAACCAGTTCGCCGCGATGCCCAGCCTGCACGTCGGCTGGGCCGCCCTGATCGCGCTGTCGATGATCCTGATCACCCGGACGCGCTGGCGCTGGCTGTGGCTGCTGCACCCGATCATCACGTTCGGCGTGGTCGTGGTGACCGCCAACCACTACTGGCTGGACGGGATCGTCGCCCTGCTCCTGCTCGCGGTCAGCCTCCCGCTGCTGCTCGGCCCGGGCCTGCACGACGACCTGCGAGCCCGAAATTCGGTTTCGCCCCGCAGGGTGCTCAAGTAACGTAGCTGGGCTTCCCCACCCCTTGCCGGAGGTTCGCTGTGCCCGCTGATACGTCCGACACCCTCCAGGCCGAGAAGGACTACCTGAAGACGTCCCGTGCCGCGCTGGCGGTGATGCGGGAGAAGACCGGCGCGCTGGAGATCCACAGCGCCGACCGGGTGAACCAGGAGTTCCTGAAAGCCGCGATCTGGCGGCGGATGAAGGAGCTCGAGGACGACCCCGAGGTGCCGCTGTTCTTCGGCCGGCTGGACTACCTGGAGCCGACCACCGAGACGTTCCACATCGGCCGCCGGCACGTGAACGACGCGCAGGGCGAGCCGCTGGTGGTGGACTGGCGAGCAGACATCTCGGTTCCGTTCTACCGGGCCAGCCGGACCGAGCCGATGGGGGTCGGCGTCCGGCGGCGGTTCGGCTTCACGCACGGCGAGATGACCGCCTTCGAGGACGAGGACCTGACCGCCCCGGCGCCGACCGACCAGCACAGCGACATCCTGGACGCCGAGATCGAGCGCCCGCGCTCCGGCCCGATGCGCGACATCGTGGCGACCATCCAGCCCGAGCAGGACGTGATCGTCCGGGCCGGCGTCGACGACACCATCTGCGTCCAGGGGGCGCCCGGGACCGGGAAGACCGCGGTCGGCCTGCACCGGGCGGCGTACCTGCTCTACGCGTACCGCGACCAGCTCAGCCGGGCCGGCGTGCTCGTGGTCGGGCCGAACGCGAGCTTCCTCCGCTACATCGGTGACGTGCTCCCGGCGCTGGGTGAGATCGAGGCGAAGCAGACGACGGTCGAGGAGCTGGTCGCGCGAGTTCGCGTGACCGGGCCGGGTCCGGCGGCGGTCGACGTACTGAAGGGTGACGCCCGGATGGCGGAGGTGCTGCATCGGGCCGTGTGGTCGCAGGTGCAGCTGCCGAAGGAGGCGCTGGTCGTCCCGCGTGGGGCGCATCGCTGGCGGGTCGCGGCGTACCAGGCTGAGGAATTGGTCAACGAGCTGCGGACCCGCGGCATTCGGTACGGCGCCGGTCGGGCGATGTTGCCGCAGCGGCTAGCGCACGCCGTGCTGCTGCGGATGGAGGCGGCCGGTGACTCGCCCGACGACCGCGTGCAGGACGCCGTCGCGCGCAGCCGTCCGGTCAAGCAGTACGCCGAGGCGCTCTGGCCCGCTGTGGACCCGGCGAAGCTGGTGTTCCGGTTGTTCACCGACCCGGAGCTGCTGGCCGAGCACGCCGACGGGATCCTGACCGCTGAGGAGCAGGAGCTGCTGCAGTGGGACAAGGCGCCCCGGTCGGCCGGCGCGGCGAAGTGGTCGGTCGCCGATGCCACTCTGATCGATGAGGTCGCCGATCTGGTCGACCGTACGCCGTCACTCGGGCACGTGGTCCTGGACGAGGCGCAGGACCTGTCGGCGATGCAGCTGCGGGCAGTCGGACGCCGATGCTCGACCGGCTCGATGACCGTGCTCGGTGACATCGCGCAGGGCACCACACCGTGGGCGACACCGTCCTGGGACGAGGCCCTGGGGCACCTGGGCAAAACCGGCGCCCACACCGAGGAGCTGACCGCCGGCTTCCGCGTGCCCGGTCAAGTGATCGAGTACGCCGCCCGCCTGCTGCCGTCGATCGCTCCACACCTCACCCCGCCCACCGCAGTACGGCGCTCGCGCGGTGAGCTCGCCATCACGCGCGTACCCGACAGCCTCGCCGCGGCCGTGTCGACCGTGGACGAGGTGTCGTCGCGCCCCGGCTCGATCGGCCTGATCGTCCCGGACGCCCTGGTCAAGGCGACCCGGAAGGCCTTGCAGGACAAGGGGATCCCGTTCTCCGTGCTCGGTGACGAGGACGACGTCGACGCGCACCTGGACGTCGTACCGGCGTCACTGGCCAAGGGTCTGGAGTTCGACCACGTGGTCCTGGTCGAGCCGGCCGGCATCGTCGCCGGTGAGGCCGACGAGCGCACCGGGCTCCGCCGCCTCTACGTCTGTCTGACCCGTGCGGTCACGTCGCTGGCCGTCCTGCACAGCGAGGACCTGCCGGCAGTCCTACAGACCGCCTGAACGCCGCACCGGCCGGAGCGCCCGGAACGGCGGCACCGGTTGGCCCTCCGCCCTGGCCTGTGCGCAGGCCAGCCGCCAGCGGCCGTACCCGACCGTCGCCCGGACGCCGCGCAACTGGTCGTCGTCCGGCTTGCCGTCGACCACCCGGGTCGCGGCGGCGTACGCAGCCTGGGCCGCCTGCAGGTCCGTCGCGGCCTCCTCGCCGAGCCCGTCCGTGGGCAGACCGGCGGCGTCGAGCTCTGCACCGAACCGGGTGACCTCCTCCCGCGCCAGCGCCCTCCGCTCCTCCAAGGTGTCCGGTTGCGGATCCTCCTCCGGCGCAGGCTCCTCCTCGGTCTCCTGACGCAACCGCCACCACCACACCGCCGCGCCAGCGGCCGCCGCCAGCCCCAGGGTGATCAGGAACGCCACCAACCAGCCCGGCACCCCGCTGGACGACTTGGGTACGTCGAGTTGGTCCAGCACCCCGTTGAGCGTGCCGACCGGGTCGGACCGGCCGTGCTTGCGCAGCTCCTCGGCCAGGACGCTGTCGATCGGGGAAGTGACGCCGACCGCCTTCGCCCAGGTGATCCGGTCGCCGAACACGACCAGGTAGATCCCGTCCGACGCCTGCTTGTAGGCGACCGTGTCCACGAACGCCTGCGCGGACATCTGCTTGTCCCGCCGCCCGTCGTCGAGCGCCTCCTCCGGCAGTACGGCGATCCGGATGGCCGGGTCGGAGTTCTCGACCCGCTCGGCCAGCTCGGCGGCCTCCTCATCGGAGACGAGCACGCTCTGCGTCGAGTCGACGTACACCGGTGAGGTCTTCCAGCCCTCGATCACGGAGTTGGGGTCGCCGGCGCCGGTCATCGACGTGAGCAGCATCAGCGCGGCCAGGAAACGCATGCCGCTAAGCCTGCCTCAACGGGGGTGCGAGTCAGAAAACGGAGACTGTTGCAAGCCTCACCTTCGCCCTGGACCGGGTGATCCGGATCCGGACCGCGCTGGTCTCCACCGGAGTCTCCAAGGCCAGGATCCGGCGCTGCCCGACCGCGCCGAAGGTGGCCACCTGCTGCCAGCCGTCGCCGGTCCGTACCTCGACCACCCCGGCCTCGATCTGCTGGCCGTACCGGATGTCCTCACCGAGCGACACCCGGCGGACGCCGGCGGGCTCGGGCAGAGACAGCGTGAGCGTGCCGGTCCCCGGGTTCCGCCAGGAGGTGTCCGGGTTGCCGTCGATCGCCGCCTGCGGGCTGACGCCGTCACCGGACGCCCTTGCCCGCCGGGCGAGGTCGTCTGGCATGTCCGCGGCCAGCTGCGCTCGCCACTCGGCCAGTCTGGTCACGTCACGCTCGTCGAACCGGCCTTGGCGGTCGGGCGGGATGTTGAGCAGCAGCACCGAGTTCCGGCCGACCGACTTGTAGTAGATGTCGGTGAGCTGCGCGACCGTCTTCGGCTCCTGCTCCGGGTGGTGGAACCAGCCCTCGCGGATCGACACGTCCGACTCCGCCGGCCACCAGGCCAGCTCGGTCGCACCGGCGTCCCGCCCGGCCAGGAGCGCCTTGCGGCTGCCTTGGTCGGCAGCGGCGTACCCGAGTGCGTACTCCGGTGCGCCGTTCGGCTTGGTGATCGTCGGGACGACGCTGTACTCGTCCGGCCGGGCCAGGCCTGACTCGTTGCCCACCCAGCGCACGTCCGGGCCGCTGACCGCGATCGTGGCCTGCGGCGCGAGCTCACGGATCAGGGTGTACCAGCTGGGGAAGTCGTACGTCTCCACCTTGTCCGGCGGGATCCGGCCCTGCGCGCCGTCGAACCACACCTCGTCCACCGGGCCGTACTCGGTCAGCAACTCGTACAGCTGGTTGAGCATATAGGCGCCGTAATCGGAGGCGGTCAGCGTGTACTGCGGCAGGTCCCGGCCGGCCCGGTCGTCGCCGGCGACCAGGGTGGGGATGGTGCGTGGGGTGTGCGCGCTGCCGTTGGCGTAGACGCCGTCCAAGTACTGGTTCTCGTCGGCCGGAGACAGGTAGAAGCCGACCTTCACGCCGTACTTGCGCATCGACGTGACGAACGCTCGGACCACGTCGCCCTGGCCGTCCTGCCACGAACTGGAGGCAACGCTGTGCTTGCTGTAGCGGGACGGGTAGAGCAGGAAGCCGTCGTGGTGCTTCACGGTGAGGATGGCCAGCTTGAAGCCGGAGTCGCGCAGGGTGCGGGCCCACTGGTCGGTGTCGAGACCGGTCGGCTGGAAGAGGTTCGGGTCCTCGTCGCCGTGCCCCCACTCCAGGCCGGTGAACGTGTTCACGCCGAAATGCAGGAACGCCGTCTGCTCCATCCGCTGCCAGGCGACCTGCCGCGCATCCGGTCGGATCGCCGCCGCCTTGGCCACCAGCGAGGTGGCGCACTCCCCCTCCGCGACGGGCATCGTGCGGGCCGGGCTTGGCTTGCCGACCACACACGGGAGTGCCTGCAAGGTCTGTGCTTCCACCGGTGGCTTGCCGAGGAAGGTGCTCACCCCGATGCCGTAGGCCATACCGCGTGCACCGGTCAGCCAGCGCACTTGGCCGTTCGACTGGCCCGCGAGCGTCCTGCTCACCGGGGTCCCGTTGACCAGCGCTGTCACGGTGTCGCCGTTCTCGATCGCCAGACCGAACCGGTGGTAGCGCACACCTTCCTTGACCGCGGGCGCGCCGAGCTGGAGCGGAACGGTCTCGCCGCCCGCCTTCAGCTCCAGGTCCTTTGCACCGACGACCAACTGGGCAAGTCCCAGCAGGTCGATCAGCTCGACACCCGGGCGAAGCACATCCGGCGCCACCACAGTCTCCGCCAGCACCCCGCCGTCCAGCTGAGCTCCCTGCCAGCTGATTCCACCCTTGCCGGACAGCCGCAATCGGCCGGGCTCGGTCACCACTCCCCCGTTGACCACCGGGACCGGATCGGCCTTCTCACCGAGCGCCGGCTGGTAGTTGCCATCGGCCCCGATCGAGCCCTCGAACCCGACCGCGACCTTGGACGTGGACACGACCGGCTTCGCCAGCCGAAGGTCCGCCGGGTTGAAGGCGCCGCTGAACGTCGCGAGCCGCACCTGCCGGATCGCGCCGTCGAGCCCACGCTGCAGGGCCGACGGGTGCACCTCGTTGCCGACCCCGATGTCCGCACCTGCGTCCGGATGCCAGGTCGCCGTGCCATCGGTACTGACCGCGGCCGGCGACTGCTGCCCGTCGAGGAACGCGTGCAACGTGGCGCCGCCACTGGTCACCTCATAGGCCAGCGCGAGCACGTGCTGCGCACCGGCAGACGGCACGGGCACGGTCTGTACGACGTCGCGCCACTCCCCACCGCTCTCGACGCTGAAGCCGTACTGCAGGTTCGTGCCGTCGTACCGGCCGAAGATCGCACCGCCGATCGCGGTGATCGTGGCCAGCGAGCCTTGGGTCGCGTCCGGGGTGAACGCGGTCTCGATCAGGAACGACCGCTGGACGTCACCGCCGCTGAGCGCCGTACCCGGCTGGAAGCGGATCCCGTCGGAGCCGCCTGCAAGGACGACACCACGGGCCGGGTCGAGCGACTCCGCACCGGACCGGCGGGTGACCGTGCCACCCATCACCTCACCGGTCGCGGCCGTGTACGTGTTGCCGCTCGAGAACGATCCACCGAACGAGACGTCCAGTACGTCGGGATCGGCCGCCTGGGCCTGGACACCGGTCAACACGCTCGCCGCCAGGGCAGCGGCGAGCAGGACGGCTGCGGCTCGCATGTCATCGCCCTCACTTCGCGTCGACGGTGATCTCGGCGGCGGTGCCGAACGGGTTCCCGGTCGCCTCGGACAGTTGGACCAGCCGCAGGTAGCGGGCGGTGGTGGTCGCGATCGGCACCCACTTGGCGTCCGGGCTGTTCGCGAACGTGCCCTTGGCCACCGGCCGGCCCCAGTTCGCGCCGTCGGCGCTCAGGTAGATCTCGTAGTCCGCGATCCGGCCGTTGGTCGCGTTCAGCCGGGTCTGGTACGTCACCGCGCAGACCGACCTCGTCGCACCCAGGTCGAGCTGGATCTCGTGCGGTGGCGGCGGCTGCGTCGCGGACCACTCGGTGTGCCAGAACGTCGCCGGGTTCCCGTCGATCGCGTTCACCGCCCGGCCGTCCTCCCCAGCCGTCTCCTCGCTGTCGACGTACGTGACCGCCACCGGGCTGCTCGCCTCCGGCACACAACTCAGCCGGACACCGGCCGTCGTCGCGAGCTCGTGCTGACTCCCTTGGACGTACGACGTGACTGCGCCGAGCGCGACCGTGGACGCCGGGGCATCGGCGGGTGGGGTCACGGTAAACGCCAGATCGTTCGAGGCTCCCGGAGAAAGCGTCGGCAGCGACTGCTTGCTCGGGGCGACGGTCCAGCCGGAGGGGACGGATGGCGTCACGGTGACATCGGTCGCGGTCGAGTTGGTGGTGTTGGCGACGGTGACAGTCAGCGTGGCGGCAGTGCCCGGCGTGATCGTCTGGCGATCGACGACGGCCGTCGACCTGATCACCGGGGCGAGCGTGAGCGGAGCCGGGCTGTGGCCGTCCGGGATCTGCTGGACCAGGCCGTTGCCGTCGAACTTCGCCACCATCCGGGTGATCGCGTTGACCAACGTGATGCGGTCACCCGATTTGGCAAGCTGCCAGCGTTGCAGGCGGTTGGTGGCGTCACACGTCTGCGCGGTGATCGCCGTACCGGGCTCTAGTGGGGTGTTGAGGTAGCGGGTGCCGAGGCGGGACTCGGCGCAGCGGCCCGACGCCAGGTTGGTCAGCGTGTAGTAGCCGTCGGTGGTCGGCTGCACGTCCCAGGCGGACTCCACTCCGCTCAGGGTGAGTTGGTCGCCTTCGGCTCCGGCGCCCAGGTACTTGCCGCCGGCCGTGAGCGAATAGGTGCCTGCGGCAACCGGTGTGCGGTTCACGTTGTCGAAGCCGGGCGCGCGGCCGACCGCGTCCGCGCGGGCTGCGAAGGTGGCGTAGTCCGGGTCCGGTTGCGGGGTGCCCCAGGTCGCCTGCGCGACGAACCGCAACGGCATCCGGACCTCGGCCTCGATCTCGTTCTCGGTGTTCCCGGAGCCGTTGTCCGGCCAGAGGGTGATCTTGGCGCCGGTGATGCCGCTCCGGTCGGTGACGGTCTCGCCGTCGAACTTCAGTGGCGACCAGCCCGACGTATACAGCTGCTGCGGGTTGGTCTTGAACCCGCCGCGCACGTTGTAGAGCGCGTAGGCCGCGTTCATCACCTTGCGTCCGTCGGCGAGCAGCGCACTCGGCTTCACCCCGCTGCCTAGCCAGTGCTCGACCACGATGTCGCGACCCAGCGGGACCGTGGCCGCGGTGGTGATGCCGTCGTTCCAGATCCGCAGCGTCTTGCCCTTGGCCTTCACGTAGGCGTTGATCCGGTTGATGAAGTCGACGAACGCGTCCTGCGGCACGGCGTCCGGCCCGAACTTCTGCTGTGCGTACGCGAGCAGCTGCGGGTAGCGCGCGTAGTCGGAGCCGAGCATGTACTCGTCCGCGCCCATGTGCCAGTACGGCGTCCGGAACACGCTCAGGTTCTCGTCGATGATGTCGGTGAGGAAGTCGAACGCCTCGGGCTTGGTGATGTCGAGCCGGCTGACCTGCTTCTGGCCGGAGCTGTCGGTGAGCTGCAGGTCCGGCCGGTTGCGGATCCACGGCTCGATGTGGCCGGGTGAGTTGACCTCGGGCACGATCGTGACGTGGTACTTGTCGGCGAGCTGCTGCAGGGCAGCGAGCTGCGGCTTGGTGTAGTAGCCCCACTCGACCGACTCGGGATGCGTGTCACTCTTCACCTTCAGCTCGACCCACAACTGGTTGAGCTTCAGGTACGCCGCATCCTTGACCAGCCGCTCGAACCACGCTGTCGAGACGTTGATCAGGCAGGCGCAGACGCCGACGCCGCGCTCGGCGTACTCCGGTACGTCGACGACGTGGCCGGCCGGGATCGTCTTCGCCTTCAGGAGTTGAAGAACCGTCCGGGTGCCGTAGAACGCGCCGGCGTCGGTCTTCGCGGTGATGCTGGCGGTCCTGCCGACCGTCAGTTCGTAGCCTTCGGCCCCGAGATCCGCCCGGGCCGGGTCGAGTCGCACGAGCAGATCACCGGCACGACCGGCCGACGTACTGCGGACCACCGGGAGCAGGCGTCCGGTCAGCTCCTTCGCGTCAGCGGCGAAGGTGGCGGCATCGTCGTGCACCGCCGTCCGGTGCGGCTCCACCAGGACGCGGCTCTGCCGGGTGAGTTCGAACGTGCCGGCGGCGGATTGCCAACCGGTCAGAGCGGGGACGGTCTTCGGGGTGACGGGTTGGGCGGTCGCCGGGGTGCTGACCAGGCCTGCGGCAAGCAGGACCGTGCCCAGCACACCCGCGATCAGGCGGGACTTCATCGTCTGTCTCCTCGGGAGCGGCGAGTGCGGACGGAGTGTTTCGAGCTGATGTCTGCGGTGAGGTCGATCGCCTGACCGGCCCGCTCCGAGGTCAGCTGCGCGACCCGGATGTAGAGGCAGTCGGTGACGACCAGTTGGGAGTGCCGCGCGGCCAGACCACCGCTGCGGAACGACGTCTCGAGTACGGCGGTGGTCAGCACCTCGTCGGCCACGCCGGCCAGCGGTGACCGCGGATCGCTGGTGATGCCGATCGTGGTCGCGCCGCGCTCGTGGGCCAGCTCGACGGGTTCCAGGACCTCGGCCGTCGTACCGGAGTGGGAGATCGCGACGACCGCGTCGGCGGCGGTGAGCAGGGCCGCCGAGGTGGCGGCGCCGTGGATCTCGGGCCAGGCCCGGACCTGCGCGCCGATCCGGAACAGCCGCATCTCGAGCTCGGCGGCGATGGTCGAGCTGCCGCCGACGCCGTACACGTCGATCCGCCGGGCCGCGGCGAGGGCGTGCGCGGCCCGGTCGAGGGCTTCGAGGTCGAGCTGGTCGACGGTCTGGGTGATGGCCCGGATGTCGGCGTTCGCGACCACCGTGGCGACCCGGGCGACCGGGTCGTCATCGGTGATCACCGGGCCGAGGTCGGTGCTCCAGCCGGGGACCGTCGCGCGGCCCAGTTGGGTCGCGACGGCGATCCGCAACTGCTGGTGGTTGGCCAGCCCGATCGCCTGCGCGAACCGGGTGACGCTCGCCTGGGACACCCCGGCCCGCTCCGCCAGCGCCGCGGTGGACAGCTCGGCCACCAACTCCGGCTCCGCGAGCACGGTGTCGGCGACCAGGCGCAGCGCACCGGTCAGTCGCGGCAGCGTCGCCCGGACGCGGTCGGCGATGTCAGCCGGCGGCTGCGGAGGGGCGGGGTCGCGCACGTGAATCATCCATTCACCGATCGGGCGGATCGATGAAACACTGCGTCAGGCTGACAGCGGTGTCAAGACCTACTGGTCGGCAACTACGGCGAGGACCTCTTCTTCCTCGTCCAGGTGCTCGACCCGCTGCAGCGCCGGGTCACGCCGCAGGGTGACGAGCAGGCCGAGCACTGCGATGTCCAGTACGGCGGCGACCAGCGGCAGGTAGGTGATTCCAGCCAGCTGGATGACCAGACCGCCGACCACCGCGGACAGCCCGGCGCCGAGGTAGATCGCCGACGCGTTCAGCGAGATCAGCAAGCCACCGCCGAGTTCGAGCAGCAGATTCTGGATCGGCGGATTGAAGGCCCAGGTGAACATGCCCCAGAGGAACAGCGCGGCCGCGGCACCGACCACGGTTGTCGCGGACAGGTCCAGCGTCCCGACCATTACGATGCTGCCGACCAGGACGCCGTACAGGGTCCGGAGGCTGCCGAAGCGGTCGGTAGCCCGGCCGCCGAGCAGGTTGCCGAGCACGGCCCCCAGTCCGTAGACGAGCAGCAGGATGCCGACTGCGCTGCCACCGAGGTGCACGGTCTGCTTGAGCAGCGGGACGACGTAGATGTAGACACTGAACGCGGCGAGGACTCCGAGCACCGACATCGCCAGCACGGTCTGCACCCGGCGGTCGGTCACACCGGCGAACCGCTCGCGCAGACTGACCACGGGTGGCGCGGCCACCTTCGGCAGGGCGGCGCGCTCGGCGATGGCGACCAGTACGGCGACGACGGTGATCAGCGCGAAGACGCCCTTGTAGCCGAGGGTCGGTCCGAGCAGCGTGCCGGCGGGGACGCCGAGGACGAGGGCGAAGGTGAGGCCGCCGAAGACGATGGCGACCGCTCTACCCCGCTCCTCCGGTGGCAGCAGGCCGGTCGCGAACAGGGTGGCCGCGGGCGTGTAGACCGCGGCGCCGAAGGCGGCCACGACCCGGCCGACGATCAGCACGGGGTAGTTGGTGGCGACGGCGGCGATCAGGTTGCCGAGCGCAGCGAGGACGAGCGCGGCGATCAGCAGGGTACGGCGCTCCCAGCGGCCGGTCAGCGTGGACAGGATCGGGGCGCCGACGGCGTACGACAGGGAGAACGCGGTGGCGAGCTGGCCCGCGGCCGTCAGCGAGACGTGCAGCTCGGAGCTGACGTCGGGCAGCACGCCGGACACGACGTACGCGCTGGTGCCGACCGCGAACGCGCCGGCGCCGAGCAGGTAGATCCGTGCGGACATCGGGGACCTTCCGGACGAAGACGATTAGTTCGATGAAGATCGTACTACGAAGTTCATCGAAGTTCGACGGGTGTCGTATTATGGGACCATGACGAGGAAGGCGTTACCGCAGCCGGACCGGGACGAGATCCGGGTCGAGGCGGTGCTGCAGGCCCTCGGCGAGCCCGTCCGCCTGCAGATCATCCGTGCCCTGGCCGACGCCCCCGAAGGCATCGCCTGCGGCGAGATCGAGCTCCCCGTCACCGCCTCCACCCGGGCCCACCACCTCCGCATCCTCCGCGAGGCCGGCGTCCTGACCACCCATACCGAAGGCACCCGCCGGATCAGCACCCTCCGCCGCGACGACCTCGACACCCTCTACCCAGGCCTTCTCACCGGCATCCTCACCGCCCGCCAGTAGCCTGCGGCTCGGCCACCGGGCAGGGGCAACTGAGTGGTGCCTGCAAGGTCTCGGTGGGGAGATCGAGCGTTTGCTGTGGGGGTGTGGCTGGCAAACTGTTGCGGTGGTGGAGCTGCGTGCTAGGTGGGACCAGCTGGTGCCCGGCTCGGACCAGCTGGCCGACGAGCTGGTCGCCCGGTACGTCGACCGCAACCGCCGCGCCTACCGCGACTACTACCTCGACATCGTCCTCACCGCGCTGGACTCACTCATCCAGCTCGCCACCGACCCCACCTCCGTGCGACTGGCCGCCTGGCTGCACCGCGCCGTCCACGAGCCCGGCGGCACCCCTGCCGAGGACGCCGAGGCCTCCGCGCAGCTCGCCGAGGAGCTCCTCCCGCAGTACGGCGTGCCACCCATCCGCATCGCCGAGGTAGCCCGCCTGATCCGCCTCACCGGCGACCTGGCCGCGCCCCCACCCGACTCCTACGCACCACCCCGCCGCGACGCCAACGGCGACGTGCTGCTCGACGCCGTCAACGCCATCCTCGCCGCCGACCCCAGCCGGTACGCCGTCCACACCTCAGAGGTACGGCGAGACGCCGCCGACCGCAGGTCCGCACTCGAGCACCGGTACGACGAGGTGCGCCAGCAACTCGACGGCCACCTCTACCGCACCCAACTGGCTCGCCAACGCCTCAGCCCGGTCGCACGCATCAACCTCGAGACAGAGCTGGCCGGCCTGGACAGCGAACTCCCCGCACCCTGGCGTGGTTGGCAGCAGGCCGCTCTCACCGCGACTGCCACCTTCACTGCCATCGCCTCCGCCGTCGTCGCCATCGCCGCGTCCGGCGCCTCCTGGCAGGTCCCGGCGGCCGAGGACGAGATCGGCTGGCCGCCCGTCGTACTGGCCGTCGCCGCGTTCTTCAGCGCACCAGTGCTCTTCCGCTGCGCCCGCAGCGCCAGTCAGCGCGCGCTACTCATCGCAGGCGCCGTCGTAGCCACCGCAGTGACCGGACTGCTGATCGCCTGGGCCCAGATGCCCCGAGTCAACCCGGCAGTCGGCGTCGGCCTCCGAGTGCCGCTGCTGATCTCGGCACTGCTCCTACTGATGGCAGCCGGTGCATCAGCTCTGGTCGGCTCACTCCTCCGCACCAGGTCTGCCCGCTTCCTCCCGCCCAGAAACGTCGGCCAACAGCTCGCCTGGCTGGTAGTCCCGGCCGTGGTCGCAGTGGCCCTGTTGCTGATCATCCAGCCGCTCGCACGCAACTACGTGCTGAGCTCCAACGAGCGGGTCGAGGACGCAAACCGCCCGGCCGGCAAGGCCACCGCCTCCACGCTGGACGGCACCGTCGCGTGGGTCAGCAAGTCGATGCTCGGATCCGGCGCCGAGGAGGCGATCCGCACCCGCTACGGCATCGCCGTACCCAGGCAGGCCGGTGTGGTGGAGATGATCGACGCAGCCACCGGGGTACTGCGCTGGCGCTACAGCCGGTCCGACTCCGACGAGAAGCCGAACATCGTGGCGACCGGGAACGGCGACTACGTGCTGGCCCAGTTCGCGGACGTCGGCTACCTGCTGCTCGACGCGAACACCGGCGAACGCAAGGCGGCGTGGCCGGGCCGGACCAGGGACCACGTGATCCAGCAGGCCGAACCACTGCTGACCGGCGAGCGGGTCTCCCGCGGCTCCGACAAGCTGCGCGGCGTCGACCCGGACGGCCGCGACCGGTGGACGTTCGAGCCGGGCCGCTGCACCGGGATCGGCGCGGTCGCCACCACCGACACCGTGGTCACCTTCCTCGGCCGCAGCTGCGGTGACGAGGACGACGAGATGGTCGGCCTCGACCTGAAGTCCGGCAAGAAGCTGTGGACCAAGCAGTCCGGTGACACGTACCGGCGGCCGGTCGTCGTGGCCGGTCTGGTGGTAGTGGCCGAGCCCGGCGGCGACTCCGACCTACCTGACGCGCTGACCGCGATCGACCCGCGGACCGGTGAGACCAGGTGGCGGTGGTCGGTGCCACGGACCTGGGCTTGCCGGACGCTGATGAACGCGGCCGGTCGGTACCTGATCGTGGTGGACTGCCCGGCGACCCGGAAGCTGGAGAACGGTCAGACGCTGGTCACCGCGATCGACGCGAGCACCGGTGAGACCGCCTGGCAGACCGCCGCGCCGGTGAACCCACGGGCCAAGGTCACGGTCACCGCCGACGGCCGGGTCATCTCGCTCAGCCGCGGCTCCGACGCCTGCTGGGCCAACGTGATCAGCCGGACCGGGTTCCGTCAGGTCCGTCTCCCGACTGGGATCTCCTGCAGCCGCGACGTCCGGGCGATCGGCAACCTGGTCCTGACCTCCGGCGCCGACACCGTCATCGCGCTGCGTTGAGCTGCTCCTCCGCCGAGGCCAGCAGCTCGACCACCCGGACTCCGAAGGTCACGTCGACCGGGTGCGACTCACCCGACTCGGCTGCGGCGACCAGCTCCTGCACGGCCAGCCGGTACGAGTCGACGGCAGGCGTGTCGCTCAGCGGCATGATCGCCGTACCCGACTCGCCCCAGATGCCGGTCTCGAAGTTGCTGCCCTCGGGCGGGGCGAACAGCGCCAGGCTCGCCGTACTGGTCGCGCCCGACTCGTGCGTCACGACCAGGTGCACCAGGTCCCCCTCGCCACCGACGGCGGTGAGGCCGGCGATCGGGCCGAGCATCGCGGTCAGGTTGGACAGCGCGTGCGGCCCGACGTCCCAGAGCGCGCCCCGCTGCTCCCGCCGCCAGGGCGAGTCCGTGAACGGGTTGCCCGGCGCGTCGAGCGCGGCCAGCATCCGCGACCAGCCGCCCTTCCACCCGCCCTTGGCCTGCACCTCGGCGAAGAACTCCCGGATCGGCGGCTCGAACCGGTGGGTGAAGAACACCACCGACGCGATCCCCTCGTCCGCGGCCTCGGCGGCCAGCGCCCGGGCGTCGTCGAGGGAGTCCGCGACCGGCTTGTCCAGCAGCAGGTGCTTGCCGATCGCGGCGGCCTCCAGCGCCATCGACGCCTGCACCTTCGGCGGTACGGCGAACGCGACGGCGTCGACGGATTCCAGTAACTCCGCGTAGTCGTCGTACGGCGTGACCTCGAGGTCGGCGGCGATGGCGGCGGTTTTGCCGGGGTCGCGGCCCCAGACGCCGACGAACTCGGCGTCCGCGGCTGTGCGCAGCCCGGGGCCATGGGTCAGGTTCGCCCACGGACCGGTGCCTACCAGGCCGAATCGCATCCGCCCTCCATCTCGTTGCCGGGCCGCCCGATCGGCCTGACCAGCCGGTTCGATGTGACCTGGACCGCAATTGCACCGGTGGGACTCGATGCCGGACGCACCCATCGCGCTGGTCAGGTGACGAGCCGATATCGCTTTGGCCACGAGACTATCCGTAAGCGCCGGATCGGTCGGTACAGGCTCCCGCCGGGTGCGAGACTCCCAGCCATGGACCTGCGCGACCAGTGGAATCGCCTGCTGCCGCACGCGCAGCCGTTGGGCGAGGACCTGCTGGCTCGTTACGCAGAGCAACATCGCCACTATCACGACCAGCGGCACCTGACCGAGGTGCTGGCCACCATCGACGAGCTGGCCGACCAGGCCGAGGACGCCGACACGGTCCGGCTGGCCGCCTGGTTCCACGACGCGATCTACGACCCGAAGGCCGACCCCGGCGAGAACGAGGAAGTCTCGGCCCAGCTCGCCGAGCTCGAGCTCGCGGCGTACGGCGTCGACGCCGACCGGGTCGCGGAGATCGGCCGGCTGGTCCGGCTGACCGCCAAGCACGACTGCGAGCCGGACGACGCGAACGGCGCGGTGCTGTGCGACGCCGACCTGCGCATCCTCGGCATGCCCGCCGAACGGTACGACGAGTACGCCGCGGGGATCCGGCAGGAGTACGCGCACATCGGCGACCGGGAGTTCGCCCGCGGCCGGATGTCGTTCCTGCAGGGCCTGGCCGAGACCCGGTTGTACGCGACCGAGCACGGCCACGACGCGTGGGAACAGGCGGCCCGGACCAGCCTCACCCGGGAGGTCGAGTCCTGGGTCCCTAAGGCGGCCCGGCCGATCGGCGGGCTGATCCCGATCGTGTACCTCGGCGCTGCCCTCGGTGCGGTCGTCGCCGCGTCCGTGCTGCTCGGCCGTGGTCTCGGCGCGGCGGCGAAGTGGCCGGCCGACCCGGACCAGGTCACCGGCTTCCCGGTCTGGGCACCCATCGCCGGTACGGCGTTGTCGGCCGGCCTGGCGTGTGCATGGTTTCGCCGGGCCCAGCCGCGACTCGTGAGCATCCCGGCTCTGACCTTCGCTGTCGTCGGTGTGATCGCGGTCGGCCTGTGCTGGTGGCGCTGGCCGGCTGCCCAGCCTGGTGCGGCGATGTCGGAGCGCTGGCCGTACCTGCTGCTCGCCTCCGTCGCGCTTGTCCTCGCCGGCGCGCTCTTGGCGTTGGCTCGGCGCTTGCGGCTGGCACCGGCGTACGCACAAGCACCACCGCGACTGCTCGGCCTCGGTGTGACCGTCGTGTGCGGGTCACTGCTCGCGTGGATCGTGGTGTCCGCGGGTGAGCCGTTCGTGCAGGCCCGGCTGGAGACAGCCAACACAGTCAGCACCACTACGACCACCAAGCCCGAGCAGCAGCCTGTTCAGCTCGACGGCGCCCTCGCCTGGAGTCGCGAGGTGCCGGCCACCGGCGCCATCGCCGGTACGGCGGGTGGCGTCGCCGAGCTGCGTCCGGACGGCGTGGTGATGTCCGACGCGAACACCGGCCAGATCCGGTGGCGGTACTCCCGGGCCGACGTCGACGACGCGGCCTCCAGCGGTTCGCGGGGCCTGCTGGTCTCCAGCGACGGCCGTACGCTGGCCGCCCACCTTCCGTACGGCGGGACCCGTGCACCTAGCGGGATCGACCTTCCGACGTACGCCGTACTGGATGCGGTGAGCGGGAAGGTGCTCACCGAGGTGCACACCGACGGCACGGCGCTCGCGGTCGACGCGAACCAGCTGCTGGTGTCGGAGGACAGCTACGTCGTGGCGCACGGTGTGAGCAGCCCGACGCATTGGCGGACCCAGCTGCGTTGCGGCGTGACGCAGGGCGAGCTGATGGGCGACCAGGCGGTGGTCGTCGACGCGTGTGGTGGCAACGGTGCCGTCGTACGCGGTCTGGATTTGAAGAACGGCGACCAGCGGTGGGAGGTCGACCTGGGTACGCGGTTCGACCTGAGTGCCGAGCTGGACCCGGCCACGTGGGTCGGTGACCTGGTCGCCGTACCTGACACTCGTGAGGTCTCGGGCCTGATCTGGACCGGCGCTGCGGGCGGCACCCTCCACCAGTGGGCGGTGGATGTCGGCGAGGGCCGCATCATCTGGACGACGCCGGTGCCCGGCACTCCGCGGCCGCGGCTCGGGTCGGCGTCATGTGACGCTCAGCTCGCCGCTACGCCGGCTTCGCTGGTGCTGGTGACCTGCCGGAACGCCACCGATCCCGGTCAGGCGCAGACGTACGACGTGTCCGCGGTGAGCCCGGCGGACGGGACGCCGCAGTGGCACCACCTGCTGGAGGTGCCGCCGAAGCTGCAGCAGCCTGAGTACCCGCGGGACGGGTTCGGCCTGCTGCCGGACGGGCGCGTGGTCACGTTGATGCCGCAGACGAACGGCAGCTGCTCCCCGGTGATGATCGGCACCACCGGCATCCAGCCACGCCCGATCCTCTCCGGCCCGACCGCCGAGTCCGTCGCCCAGTCCGAAGAGGTCACCTGCAACAAACCGGCCGTCACAGTCGCCGGCGCCCGCCCCATCTTCTCCGACGGCACCCGCCTCTTCGCCCTGAACTAGCACCCCAGGAATTCTGTTGCCTCCGGCAGCGTTACTTCCTACCGTGATGCACATGTTCCGCGTGGTTCTCGAGCACGACCTGTCAGGCACCGGCCTGACGGGCGCTCCCACGTGGGCGGCGTCAGTCGATTCAACGACGCACACCGGCGCGCGAAGCCGACCCTTCTCCTGCTGACAGGACCCGCGGAGGAGGGTGGCGCGCTCACCGGCCCCCTCCCGTGCGGTGACAGCGCTGCGGAGGCCGAGCCGGGGGTCCTGGCTCATCGAATCTTCTGACACCCAAAGGAAATCTTCATGGCCAAGAGCCAGTTCGTGCGGACGAAGCCGCACCTCAACATCGGCACGATGGGTCACGTCGACCACGGCAAGACCACCCTGACGGCCGCCATCACCAAGGTGCTCGCCGAGCGCGACCCGGGCGTCAACTCGTTCGTCGCGTTCGACGGGATCGACCGGGCGCCGGAGGAGGTCGCGCGCGGGATCACCATCAACATCTCGCACGTCGAGTACGAGACCGCCACCCGGCACTACGCGCACGTCGACATGCCCGGGCACGCCGACTACGTGAAGAACATGATCACCGGCGCCGCCCAGGTGGACGCCGCGATCCTGGTCGTGTCGGCGCAGGACGGCGCCATGCCGCAGACGCGGGAGCACGTGCTGCTCGCGCGCCGGGTGGGCGTGCCGTACCTGGTGGTCGCGCTGAACAAGGCGGACACCGTCGACGACCCCGAGCTGCTCGACCTGGTCGAGCTGGAGGTCCGTGAGCTCCTGTCGGAGTACGGCTTCCCGGGCGACGACGTACCTGTCGTGCGCGTCTCCGGACTGCGCGCGCTCGAGGGCGACCCGCAGTGGACCGGCGCGATCGGCGAGCTGCTGGACGCGGTCGACTCCTACGTGCCGACCCCGGACCGTGAGCTGGGCGAGCCGTTCCTGATGCCGATCGAGAACGTGCTCACCATCAGCGGCCGTGGCACCGTGGTCACCGGCGCGGTCGAGCGTGGTTCGCTGAAGGTCGGCGACACGGTCGAGGTGGTCGGCCTCGGCCCGACCGTCACCAGTACGGCGATCGGCCTCGAGACGTTCGGGAAGTCGCTGGAGTCCGCGGAGGCGGGCGACAACGCGGCCGTGCTGCTGCGTGGCGTGAAGCGCGACGAGGTCCGTCGCGGCCAGGTCGTGGCACTGCCGGGCAGCGTGCAACCGCACCGGAAGTTCCGGGCGCAACTGCACGCCCTGTCCACCGCCGAAGGCGGCCGCCACAGCCCCTTCGGTCCGGACTACCGCCCCCAGTTCTACTTCCGCACAACGGACGTCGACGGCGGCATCGACCTGGGCGACATCACCCTGGTCATGCCCGGCGACACCGTCGACCTCACCGTGGAACTCTCGAAGCCCATCGCCATGAACCCCGGCCTGGGCTTCGCCGTCCGAGAAGGCGGCCACACCGTCGCCGCCGGCACGGTGACGGAGCTGCTCGACTGAACAACGGCCCTCAGTTGCCACAAGCAACTGGGGGCCGTTTCATCTGCGTTTGCGGTGGCGGAGGCCGGCGGCTATCAGGCGGCGGACCAGTTCTCGGCTGGAGACTGGGGTGGCGCCGGCGGCTATGAGGTCGTCGTAGCGGTCGCTGGGGACGTCGTAGTGGTCGCGGTCGAAGCCGCGGGCGGGGATGCCGGCGGCGCGGGCGAAGGCGTGGAGCTCGTCGTAGGACTCGTCGCTGACGAGGTGGGACCAGACTCTGTTCCAGGCGGGCCAGGCCGGTGGGTCGATGAGGATCATCCGCGCGCGTCCTGCGCGTCGAGCAGGTTGCGCCAGGCCCGGACGAAGCGCGAGTTCACGTACGCCTTCGTCCACGAGCCGTCCTGGCGGACCGACGAGCCGACGTGGAAGCGCCGTACGCCGCTCTGATACAGCCAGGGCACGTGCTCCGGCTGCAACGAGCCGCCGGCCATCATCACCTTCGCCACTGCGGGCTCCTCGTTGGCCAGCTTGCACAGGTCGTCCAGCCCATGACCGACCCCGAGCGACGACCCGGCAGTCAGCACGCAGTCCAGCCCCGGCAGCGTCCGCAGCGCACGCCAGGCCGGCCGTTGCTCCAGTACGGCGTCGATCGCGCGATGGAACGTCCACGGTGTGTCGGCGAACGTGCTCGCCAGCGCCGCCACCGACTCGACGTCCACCTCGTTGTCCGGCGTCAGGAACCCGAACACGAACCCGTTCGCCCCCGCCGACAGGTAGGCCTGCGCCATCGCGGTCAGCCGGTTGAGCTCGGCGCCGTTCGTCGTGAAGGAGTCGGACAGCCGCAGCATCACCCGGAGCGGCAGGTCGGTCGAGCGCCGGATCGCGCTGACCGTCGACACCGACGGCGACAGCCCGTCGGCCTCCATCGCCGCGCACAGCTCCAGCCGGTCCGCCCCACCCTCTTGCGCCGCCTCCGCGTCCGCCGGATGCAGCGCGATGACCTCCAGCAACGACCCCATGGCGGCAATCATCCCAGGTGCCGGCCCGGCAGACGGCGGTACGGCGGAACCCGGAAATAGGTGTTGCACTCCTCCAGAGTCTTCTGTATCGTTTTTCTAGAACGATTTAGAAGAACGATCCAGAAGACTGCCCCGGCAAGCGGCAGCCCCCGCGAAAGGAGACTGAAATGGCAGGCGTCACGCTCAAGACCGTGGCCCAGGCCGTCGGAGTGTCCCCGTCGACCGTCTCCAACGCCTACAACAAGCCCGACCAGCTGTCCGCCGCGCTCCGCGAGCGGATCCTGGCCACCGCGCACGAGCTCGGCTACGCCGGTCCGGACGCGTCCGCGCGGGCGCTCCGCAGCGGCCGGGCCGGCGCGATCGGGGTGCTGTTCACCGACAAGCTGGCGTACGCGTTCTCGGACCCGTACGCGGTCGGCTTCCTGGCCGGCCTGGCCGAGGTCGCCGAGGAGTTCAGCACCAGCCTGCTGCTGATGCCGCTCAGCTCGGCCGACATCGTCGGCGGCAGCAACGCGGTGCAGCAGGCGGCGATCGACGCGGCGGCGATCTTCTGCGTGCCGGGCGACCACCCGGCCGTGGACATCCTGACCGCGCGCGGCATCCCGGCCGTCTCGACCGATCGCGGCGATCGCCCGGAGCTGTCCTGGGTCGCGATCGACGAGGTAGAGGCGGCGGCGAAGCTCGGCCAGCACCTGGCCCGGCTCGGCCACCGCGACATCGTCGTCCTGGTCGACAAGGCCGTCGACGAAGCGGTCGAGCTGACCTTCGACGAGGTCGGCTGCAGCGACTGCGAGGCCCGGATCCTCGGACTGCAGAAGATGCTGCCGGACGCCGAGCTGCGGATCGTCTCCGGCGGGTACAACGCCTTCTCCTCCGGCCTCAAGGGCGCCGAGTACGTGCTCGACTCCCAGGACCGGCCGACCGCGATCGTCGGGCTGAGCGACGTACAGGCGCTCGGCGCGATGGAGGCCATGAAGATCCGCGGACTGACCCCCGGCCGGGACCTGACCGTGGCCGGCTTCGACGACATCCCGGCCGCCGAGCCGGCCGGGCTGACCACGATTCGCCAGCCGATCAGGGACAAGGGCCGCGCCGTCGGCCGGATCCTGCTCGACCCGGCGACCACCGAACGACAGGTGCTGATGCCCACCGAGCTGGTCGTCCGCTCCAGCAGCGGGCCGGCGCCACGTAGGTAACAACCACACAGCAACACCTGGGACCCGCACCGGGTTCCCGGGCCGATCCCCCACGATCTCCGACGGCCGCCCGGCCGCCGGCCGACCGAACACGCTCTCAGGAAGGGAGCAGCACCATGACGTACTTCATCGCAGGCAACACCGCCGTCGAAAACGCTCGCAACCTGGCGCAGTCGGCTCTTCCGAACGCTCCTCAGCAGCCGTACGACGAGCCGGCCCCGCGCCGGACCCTCGCGGTCCGCGCCCGGATCAGCGCCGTACTGCGGACCGCCGCGGAGCGCGAGCTCCGGCTGGCCAACCGGATCGACCCGGCCTGCACCGCGAACTGACCCACCCCACGCGAGGGGATATCCCCGCCAACACAGCCTTCTCCCCTGGTGTACGAGGGGAGAAGGCTGCACGTGGACGGATATCCCCTCGAACGACGGGGGTGGGCGGCGTGGGGTTTGTCGGTACGGCGTGGCACTCTGAAGGGCGATGAACGAGCCCGGGGTGTTGCTGACCGCCCGCGCCATGGTGCTGCACGACCTGGCCGCGCGGGGATTCGACGATGCGGTGATGGTGTCGGTACTCGAGGACGCGGTGGCCGGCCGGCAGTGGTGGCTGGACCAGTGGCCGAACGGCGCCGAGCACATCGCCGGGCTGGTCGCGCAGGACGTCCAGGACCGGCTGGTCGACTCCGGCGTCCGCTGGCCACGCTGCACCGCGTGCGACGACCTCAACGACCACGAGCTCCGGATCGAGCCCGAGCTGGGACCCGACCCGCACTGGGTCTGCGAACGCGCCGGCATCAGCGTCGCACCCCTGGGGCACCTCACGTAGCGCTCAGGGCAATACCTGATTGCCCTACATGTAGCCAGACTACTATTGTCTGTCTACATGAAGTCCCTTGCCGCCCTGAGGCTGGTCGCCGCGACGCACGCGATCGCGATCTGCCTGCAGCCGATCCTGGCCGGCGTCTACCTGAACGGCTCCGGCGGCGCGATCCGGATCCATGAGCCCCTCGGCCTCGCGGTGTCGTCGATCGCGGTCATCCAGTTGCTCATAGCAACGATCTGGTGGCGGTCCGGCGGCCGGTTCGCGGCGCCGCTGGTCTCGCTGCTGGTGCTCACCGGCGAGAGCGTCCAGATCGGCATGGGGTACAGCCGTGACCTCGCCCTCCACGTCCCGCTCGGCATCGCCCTGGTAGGCACCGTGGTCACCTTCGCCTTCTGGACCCGTCGCCAGCAGGCGGTGACCTCATGACGGTACGGCGGCCACGCGCGTCCCTGTGGACGCTGCGGATCGTTCTGCTTCTGCACGCAGCTCTGGTGGTGGCGCAGCCGATCCTGGCCGGCTACTTCCTGTCCGGTGAGGTCGACGCGATGAGCGCGCACGGCCCGATCGGGTCGACGCTGTGGATGGTCTCGATGATCCAGTTCGTCGCCGCGATCCTCTACTGGCTGGCCGGCGGCGGCCGGATCTGGCCGCTGCTGCTGACCGTCGTGCTGTTCTTCGCCGAGTTCGTCCAGCTGACCTTCGGCTACCTGCAGAACTTCGCCGTCCACGTCCCGCTCGGCACGGCGATCGTCGTCACCGTCGTGTGGATGACCGTCTGGTCGTTCCGCCCGGCCGCCCGCCGCAGCCGAAAGGAGCCCTCCGAATGAAGCTGTCCCGCCGTGGTTTCCTGGCCGTTGCCGGCGGCACCGGCGCCGCCCTCACCCTGACCAACTGCGGCCTCGATCCGGCACCGTCACAGGCCGGCGAGCTCCTGCGCAGCCAGGCCAAGCTCCCCGAGCCGTTCCAGGTCCCGCTCCCGATCCCACCGGTGAAGAAACCGATCCGTGCCGAGGCCGGCGTCGACTACTACCGCGTCGTACAACGCAAGGCCAGTCTGGAGATCCTCCCCGGTCTCAAGACCGAGATCCTCGGGTACGACGGCCTGCTGCCGGGACCCACGTTCGACGTACGGAGCGGGCGGACCACTGTGATCGAGCAGGTCAACCAGCTCGACGTGCCGACCGCCGTACACCTGCATGGCGGGCACACGCCGGCTGCAAGCGACGGCTGGCCGCTCGACCTGCTCATGCCGCCCGGCGACCATCAAGGGCATGGCGGTCACCACAACATGACCGGCGGCGACGTGAAGACCGGCAGCCGCGTCTACACCTACCCGAACACGCAGCGCGCCGCGACCCTCTGGTACCACGACCACCGGATGGACTACACCGCACCTCAGGTCTACCGCGGCCTGTTCGGCTTCCACCTGGTCCGGGACGACGAGGAGGACCGTTTACCCCTGCCTGCGGGCGATCGCGAGATCCCGCTCGTCATCGCGGACCGAGCGTTCGCCGAGGACGGCTCGTTCCTGTACCCCGCGGCGAAGGATCGTCCCGGTGTCGAGTCGGCGTACATGGAAGGTGTCGTCGCGGACGTCACGCTGGTCAACGGCGCTCCCTGGCCGGTGCACGAGGTGGACGCGGTCCGCTACCGCTTCCGGATCCTCAACGCGGCCAACGCGCGCCGATACGAGCTCGCCTTCGACAAGGGCCCGGCGAAGTTCGTCCAGATCGGCAGCGACGGCGGACTGCTCGACGCGCCGATCGAGCACGACACGCTCGTGATCGCGCCGGCCGAACGCTTCGACGTGATCGTGGACTTCTCGCCGTACGAGCCCGGTGACGAGGTCACGCTCGTCAACAAGCTGGACGGCAACGCGAACATCCTGCGCTTCAAGGTCGCCCGGAAGGCCACCGACGACAGCAGCATCCCGGCCAGGCTCTCGTCGTACGCCGTGCTGCCCAAGCCGGCCGGGATCGTCAAGCGGAAGTGGAAGTTCAGTCGCGGCGACGCCGGTGGGCACAAGGGCTGGACGATCAACGGGAAGGCGTTCGACCCGGAGGTGATGCAGGCGCAGGTCAAGCTGGACCAGTACGAGATCTGGACCTTCGTCACCGACGTCCACCACCCGGTGCACGTCCACCTCGCGCCGTTCCAGGTGCTGAGCCGAGGCGGTGGCGGCCGGGGCGCGTACGACGCCGGCTGGAAGGACACCGTGGACATCCGGCCGGCCGAGGTGGTCGACGTCCTGGTCAAGTTCACCGCCCACAAGGGCAAGTACCTGATCCACTGCCACAACCTCGAGCACGAGGACATGGCGATGATGGCCGGCTTCGAGACGGTCTAGGTACGGCGGAGGACGCGGACGGTCAGCGCGAACAGCCAGGCCCAGCCGATCGTGACAGCCAGCCGCTGGAAGAGGCCGGCCACGTCGACCAGGGACTGATTCTGGTCGAAGCCGACGCCGGCCAGCAGGAACGTCGTGACGAAGGCGGTTGCGCTGAGCAACGAATAGACGCGCCACTTCCAGCCGTTGCCGCCGGAGAGCACGACCTGGGCCGCCGCGAGGGCGAGGAAGGCGGGGAGCGAGAAGGCGTCGTGGAGTGCGCCGATCGTGGTGTACTCCAAGGCGTTCGGCGTACCCAGTGGGAAGCCGCTCACCGGGTCGGTCACGAACACGCCGGCGCCGACCAGGCCGAGACCCCAGATGCCGATCAGTACGGCGCCGGCGCGTAGGCCGGATCGCCAGAGGCCGACCGCGCACGCGATGGTCAGCAGACCGCAGACCAGGAAGTTGGCGGTCTGCACCCAGCCTTGATCGCCGAGCGCCAGCGAGCTGACCGGGTGGCGCATGGGGTCGTACCCGGAACCCTTCAGCCAACCCTGGATCAGGAAGGCGACGACGAAGAGCGGGCCGGCGAGCAGTCCGCAGGAGACCAGGCGGCGAGTCGACGGGTGCCGGCCAGTCGGCTCGGCCCGCGCCGGTGCCCTGCGTGGGCCGACCATCAGCGGATGCCTTCGGCGAGGGCTTCGGCGGCTCGGGCCCGGAGCGCGGCGCGGTCCACACCTGCGATCGCGAGCGCGCGGGCGACGCGGTTGCGGTCGGAGTCCAGGATGCCGACCAGGATGCGGACCGATCCGATCCGGGTGCCACCGACTCGAGGCTCGGCGTCCAGCGCTCGCTTCAGCAGCAGCCGCACCGACTCGCCGATCTGCGGGTCCCGGCTGTGGTCAGGTGTTGCCTCCGGCAACAGCCCGATCCGGACCGCGATCCCGGCGATGGCCAGGCTGTGTTCCCACTCGCGATCCAGGGCGGCCCGGATCGCCTCCTCGGTCAGCCCGGCGTCGGCCAGCAACCGTGCGGCCGGGTTGTCCGCCATCCCGGCCAGCGCCAGCAGCACGTGCTCGGCCTCGATGGTCCGGGATCCGTCCCGGCGGGCGACCTCCCGCGCACCACGCACCAGGATGGTGCGAACGTCCTTCGCGTCGGACGACATCAGCGCCTCCTCAGGGCGACACCCGCGGCGATCAGCCGCTTGGCGTGCTTCTTGTGAACGGCCTGCCGGGTGACCCCCAGCACCTCGGCCACGTCGGACCAGCTCCAGCCGGCCCGCATCGCCTGCTCCACCTGGCTGTCCTCTAGCCGGTCGGCCAGCCGGCGCAACGCCACCACCGCGGCCAGGCCGGCCGCGGGGTCCTCGGGATCCACCAACTCGGTCATCTAAGCAACTTAGGTTGACAACGCTCGATTGTCAACCAAAGTTGCTAGACCCTGACACTTGACGTCCGGCGAACCATCTCCCTATATTCAACACATCGGTTGATCAAGGAAATGGTTGATAAAGATGCCGGTTGACGACGACCAGCTCGACAAGGCCTTCGCCGCGCTCGGCGACCCGGTCCGGCGAGCGATGATCGCGCGGCTGTCCCGCGGCCCGGCCACCGTCAACGAGCTGGCCGAACCGTTCCCGATCACCAAGCAGGCGGTGTCGCGGCACATCCAGGTGCTGGAGACCGCCGGGCTGATCACCCGGACCCGGGACGGCCAGCGCCGTCCCTGCCACCTGGTGCCGGCCGCCCTCGAGGCCCTGACGAGCTGGATCGACGAGTACCGGCTGGAGACCGAACGCCGATTCCGCCGGATGGACGCCGTACTGAAAACCGTGAAGGAGCAGGAGCAATGAACGCCACCACCATCAACACCCCGGCCGGCACCCCGTTCGTCGAGGTGACCCGCGAGTTCAACGCCACCCCGGCCCAGCTGTTCAGGATCATGACCGACCCGGACCTGGTCGCCCAGTGGCTCGGCCCGCGCGACCTCGACGCGACGATCGAGAAGTACGACGTACGCCCCGGCGGCAGCTACCGGTACGTCCACCGCGACGAGTCCGGCGAGTACGCCTTCCGCGGTGTCTTCCACACCGTCGAGCAGGACAAGCTGGTCATCCAGACCTTCGAGTGGGAAGGCGCTCCGGGTGAGGTCTGCATCGAGAAGATGACCCTCGAGCCCACCGCGACCGGCGTCCGGCTGAACCAGCGCTCGGTGTTCCCGTCGGTCGAGGCCCGCGACCAGTCGATCGAGTACGGCATGAAGGACGGCATCAACGACTCGATGGACCGCCTCGCCGAGCTGCTCGTCAAGGAGGCCTGATCATGAGCCAGGTCGTGGTCGACATCTCGGTGTCCCTGGACGGCTACGTCACCGGGCCCAACGTCAGCCTGGACAACGGGCTCGGCGACGGCGGCGAGGCGCTGCACGAGTGGGCGCTGAACGGCGACGCCGACGATCTCGCCGTACTGAACGCCGCCTTCGACGCCACCGGCGCGGTGATCCAGGGCCGGAACCTGTTCGACATCATCGACGGTCCGCACGGCTGGAACGACGAGATGGGGTACGGCGCCAAGCCGACCGGCGAGGTGAATCCGCCGGTCTTCGTGGTGACCCACTCGGCGCCGGAGCAGACCCGGCTGGGCGATCGGTTCCGGTTCGTCGGCTCGGTCGAGGACGCCGTCGCCCAGGGCCGGGAGGCCGCCGGCGACAAGGACGTCTATGTGATGGGTGGCGGGCAGATCTGCCACCAGGTGCTCGCCGCCGGGCTGGCCGACGTACTGCGGTTGCACATCGCTCCGGTCGTCCTGGGTGCCGGGACCCGGTTGTTCCCGGCCGACGCGGCGCCGACGTACTCGCTGGACCTGATCGAGATGGTCTCCACCCCGGCCGCGCAGCATCTCACCTACCGGGTCAAGAAGGAGAAGGTGTCATGGGCAACGTCGTAGCCTCCGCCGTCGTCTCCCTCGACGGTTTCGTCGCGGATCCCGAGGACGGGATCGGCGCGCTGTTCGACTGGTACTACAACGGCTCCGTCGAGATCTACGGCAACGACCCGGGGCGGCCGTTCCACGTCACCCAGGCGAGTGCCGACTACCTCAACTCGGTCTGGCCGAACACGCGGGTCTGCGTGATCGGGCGAAAGCTGTTCGACATCACCAACGGCTGGAACGGCGTCCCCGCGGTCGGCGACCACGTGGTCGTCGTGACCCACGAGGCGCCCACCGACTGGCCGTTCCCGGACGCGCCGTACACGTTCGTCAGCGGGATCGAGGCGGCGATCGCGAAGGCCAAGGAGCTCGCCGGCGACGGTGACGTCGCGGTGACCGGCGGCAACCTGACCGGCCAGGCGCTGGCGGCCGGCCTGGTCGACGAGATCGCCTACAACCTCGCCCCGGTCGTGTTCGGCAGCGGCGTGAAGTTCTTCGGCGACTACGCCGGCGACCACGTCCTGCTCGACAACCCGAAGGTCGTCGAGGGCGACCGGGTCACCCACCTGCACTACCGCGTCAGCAAAGGGTGAGCCGCGATGACGGTCCGCGAGCCCGGCGCCACCTCGGTGAAGCCGGCGTCCTGGACCACGGGGAGTCCGCTCCTCAACAGTTCCTGCCAGTGCTCAGGGGTGGCGGTGCGCACCGCCAAGGCGAAGTCCGCCGCCACCCACTCCTTTCGTCCCCTGGCTGACAGCGCCCACCAGGCCAGGTGCGCCGCGTGGCCGCACTGAGCCGCGGCCTTCCCGCTGGACATCTCCAGCCCCGGGTTGATCCACAGCACCGGCAGCCCCGGCTGCACCGCCGGCAGTTCCTCCGGATCCTCGAAGTCCGTGCCCGTCACCTGCAGCTTCGCGAGATCCTTCGGCACGGCGTCCAGCGGCACCGGCGGGAACACCCGGACCTCCGCGGTCGAACCGTGCACGGTGATCCCCGGCAGCGCCTCGGCCCGACGCCACTCCGCCCCGCGCGCCCGCCGTACCACCTTCCGGATCCGGTCGTCCTGCCAGGCGTGCATCGCCTCGGCCCACTCCCCCTCGCCGGCCGACCGCTCGTCGGCAAGAATCGCCAGCACCGCCCGCGCCGCGGTCTCCAACGCATCCGTCTGCCCCGGCCGCGCACTCTTCTCGACCCGCACCACCAAGGTCAGCACGTACTCGTCCACCCCGCGAGTCTGTCAGGCCGGACCCCCACGCCATCACAACGCCCAGCCTCGCGCCGCCGGCCGGTGGGGTGGCGCGAAACGGGCGCAGTTGTGATGGCCTGGCGGTTCGCCGTTGTGTCGGCGATGGGTGTTAGCTTGGCGGCATGCAGCAGTACCTGGAGCTTCTTCGGCACGTGCTGGACAACGGGGTCGAGAAGGGCGACCGGACGGGGACGGGCACGCTGAGTGTGTTCGGGCATCAGTCGCGGTACGACCTTCGCGCCGGCTTCCCGGCGGTGACGACGAAGAAGCTGCACCTGCGCTCGGTGATCGGCGAGCTGATCTGGTTCCTCAGCGGCTCGACCAACGTCAAGTGGCTGCACGAGAACAACATCTCGATCTGGGACGAGTGGGCCGACGCCGACGGCGAGCTCGGCCCGGTCTACGGCTACCAGTGGCGGTCCTGGCCGACGCCGGACGGCCGGCACGTGGACCAGATCGCCGGCGTGATCGAGTCGATCAAGAACAACCCCGACTCCCGCCGGCACATCGTGAACGCCTGGAACGTGGCGGACGTGGACGAGATGGCGTTGCCGCCGTGCCACACGATGTTCCAGTTCTACGTCGCCGACGGGCGGCTGTCCTGCCAGCTGTACCAGCGGTCCGCCGACATCTTCCTCGGGGTCCCGTTCAACATCGCGTCGTACGCGCTGCTGACCCACATGGTGGCGCAGCAGACCGGGCTCGAGGTGGGCGACTTCGTCCACACGCTCGGCGACGCGCACTTGTACCTGAACCACCTGGACCAGGCCCGGCTGCAGCTCACCCGCGAGCCCCGGCCGCTGCCGACCCTGAAGCTGAACCAGCGCGACGCGATCGACGGCTACGAGATCGCGGACGTCGAGCTGCTCGGCTACGACCCGCACCCCGGAATCAAGGCGCCCATCGCGGTATGAGCGTGATTCTGATCGCCGCGGTCGGCGCCAACGGCGTGATCGGGCGGGACAACGACCTGCCGTGGCGGATCCGCGAGGACCTGCACCACTTCAAGGCGCTAACGCTCGGCCACACGCTGGTGATGGGCCGCAAGACTTACGACTCGATCGGCCGCCCGCTGCCGGGCCGCCGTACCGTCGTCGTCACCCGTCAGCGCGATTGGACCGCCGACGGCGTCGACGTCGTCCACACCCTCGAAGAGGCGCTCAAGTACGACGGGGACCGCTACGTCGCCGGCGGCGGTGAGATCTACCGCCAGTCCCTCCCGTACGCCGACCGCCTCGAGCTCACCGAGGTCGCCCAGTCCCCCACCGGCGACGTCACCTTCCCCAGCCTCGACCCCCACGCCTGGCTCGAGACCGCCCGCGACCCCCACGACGGCTTCACCTTCGTCAGCTACCGGCGCAAGTAGGTCGTGGCTGGTGGCCCCCCGCCGTCGCGAGCAGGTGCTCGGCGAGGTGCCGTGCCGAGTGCCGCGCAGTAGGCGGGGGGCCACCAGGCACGACCTAACAACGAGTGCGCAACAGGGGAGCCAGGAAACCCTGGAACCGCGTAGATTGTGTGCGCGTCACGGAGGTGACACTGCACTGGCCGGGGGCACCGCGTGGAGGGGAACGACCATGACTGAAGCCGACAACACTGCAGGTACGCCGGGGGCTGCCGCTCCGGCGCCCGCTGCCGCCGCTCAGCCGCTGCAGCCACCGACGGCCACCGCGCCGGGGCTGATACTGACCGCGCCACCTCCGTCACAGCCGGTAGCCGCGACGGCCGCGCCGAGTATGGCGCCGGCGGTCGACCCGGCCGCGCTGCCCGGGCTGGACTCGAAGGTGGACACCTTCCTGACCGCGCTGATGTCGGCCGAGCCGCGGTCGCCGGAGTTCGCCGCCAAGGCCAGTGACGTCCGCAGCATGGGCGACGTCGACATCCGCGCCGCCGCCGACAGCTCGAACCGGCTGCTGCAGTCGCCGGTCCGGGCGCTGCAGGAGGGCGGCCTGTCCGAGGGCTCGACGGTCGGCAAGACGCTGCTCGAGCTGCGCCGTACGGTCGAGGAGCTGGACCCGAAGGAAGCCACCGGGGTCAAGAAGCTGCTCGGGCTGATCCCGTTCGGGGACAAGATCGAGGACTACTTCCGCAAGTACCAGACCGCGCAGAGCCACCTCGAGGGCATCCTGCACGCGCTGCGCAACGGCCAGGACGAGCTTGGCAAGGACAACGCCGCGCTGAACCTGGAGAAGCAGCAGCTCTGGGACGCGATGACCCGGCTGAACCAGTACGTGTACGTCGCCGAGCGGCTGGACGCCCGGTTGTCGGCGGCCATCGCCGAGCTGGAGACGACCAACCCGGACAAGGCGAAGGCGTTCCGCGAGGACGTGCTGTTCTACGTCCGGCAGAAGCACCAGGACCTGCTCACCCAGCTGGCGGTGTCGATCCAGAACTACCTGGCCATCGACATCGTGATCAAGAACAACATCGAGCTGATCAAGGGTGTCGACCGGGCGTCCACGACCACGGTCTCGGCGCTGCGCACAGCGGTCATCGTGGCGCAGGCGCTGAGCAACCAGAAGCTGGTGCTGGACCAGATCAGCGCGCTGAACACCACCACCAGCGGGATGATCGAGCGGACCTCGCAGATGATGCGGGACAACTCGGTGGCGATCCAGCAGCAGGCCGCGTCGGCGACGATCGGGCTGCCGCAACTGCAGGCCGCGTTCGCGAACATCTACGCGACCATGGACGCGATCGACACCTTCAAGGTGGAGGCGCTGGACAACATGGCCGCCACCATCGGCACGCTGGAGACCGAGGTGACCAAGTCCCGCGCGTACCTGGACCGGGTCTCACAGCAGGACCAGCGCGTCGTGCACGGCAGCCTCGACCTCGACCTCGGTCGCTGACACGGGTACATGGGCTGGGGGACGGGGACTGAATGGCGCTCGGTGACTTCTTTGCGCGGCTCACGGGCCGCAAGGCGGAGCCCGAGCCCACGCCTGTCCCCCGTCCGCCGACCACCGACGACCTGCTCGAGTCGCTGACCCGCGTCGAGCAGTTGGTTGCCGAGGGCGCCGTACCGGCGGTGGTCGCGTCCCGGGTCGCGCGAGTGGTCCGGACGGTGCGGGAGACGATCCCGCGGCTGGGCAACCTGGGCGGCAGCGCGCAGGCGTACTCGGTGATGGCGACCGCGACCGACTACCTGCCGGAGGCGATCGGCGGCTACCTGCGGCTGCCGCGGCACTGGGCGGACACCCGGCCGGTCGACAAGGGCAAGACGTCGCTGATGATCCTGATCGACCAGTTGGACCTCTTGGGCTCCACGATGGACAAGGTGTTCGACGCGGTGAACCGGGCCGACGCGGCGGCGCTGATCGCGCACGGCCGGTTCCTGCAGGAGAAGTTCGGCACCGGATCGACCGGCGGGGGCCTGGCCCTCGGCCCGACGGCAGGACCACTGGATCCACCACCTGGACGAGGAGGAGCATGAGCGGCGAGGGGGGCAAGTCTCTGCAGCAAGCGGTCACGGACCTGCTGGCTGTGGCTGCTCGTGCGGGGGTCGCGGAAGACAAGGCCCGCGCCGAGGCCTTGTCACTGGCCGCCGCGTTGGCCGAGTCCGCGACCGGCGCGCCGGCGGACTGGGCGAAGGCGACTCCTGGCGCGACCACGCAGGACTTCTTCGACGCGGCCGTGCGCGGCCGCCGCTGGCGTGGTGCGCCGACCGCGACGTTGGTGGAGCTGATCGCCGAAGGGTCGGCGGAGAAGGTCGCGTATGCACAGGCACTCGCGGAGGTGGCGTCGGCGGCGTGCACGCTGGGTGAGCCGACCATGCGGGTCGTGGGTAATGCTTCTGTTGCTGCGGCTGCTCAGTTGCAGGCTGCGGGAGCTCGACCGCTTCAGGTGACCGCGGAACCCCAACCGAAGGCTGTCGTCGAGACGGCCCCTGTGGAGGAGCCGCCGGCGAAGACGGTCGACGAGTTGCTCGCGGAGTTGGACGAGCTGACCGGGTTGACCTCCGTAAAGCGGGAGGTGCACCGGCAGGTCGCCGTACTGCGGGTGGAGAAGCTGCGGACCGAGGCCGGGCTGAAGAGCCCGACGATCACCCGGCACCTGGTGTTCGTCGGGAACCCGGGCACCGGCAAGACGACCGTCGCGCGGCTGGTGAGCGGGATCTACAAGGCGCTCGGGCTGCTGTCCAAGGGGCAGCTGATCGAGGTCGACCGCTCCGAGCTGGTCGCCGGGTACCTCGGCCAGACCGCGACGAAGACCGCTGACGTGGTCGCGTCCGCGGCCGGCGGGGTGCTGTTCATCGACGAGGCGTACAGCCTGACCGCGGGTGACCTCGGCGCCGACCAGTACGGCCGGGAGGCGGTCGACACGCTGGTCAAGGAGATGGAGGACCGGCGCGACGACCTGGTCGTGATCGTGGCCGGCTACCCCGAGCCGATGGCGGACTTCATCGCGGCGAACCCGGGGCTGGCCAGCCGGTTCCGGACCACGATCGGGTTCGACGACTACAGCGACGACGAGCTCACCGACATCCTCACCGGGCTCGCCGAGGGCGCCGACTACGAGCTGGTCCCGGAGGCGCTGGCGAAGTTCCGTGAGATCCTCGCCGCGACGCCGCGGGGCCGGTCGTTCGGCAACGGACGGTTCGCGCGGAACGTGCTGGAGGCCGCGATCGGCCGGCACGCCTGGCGGCTGCGCGACGTCACGGCACCTACCAGGGACCAACTGCGTCAGATCCTCGCCGAAGACCTGACCGACGAGCCTGAAGAGCCCGAACCCTCCGCCGGGACGGCGGCAGAACCCGAGCAGGTACGAGCACGGCGCGCTGGACCTCAAGGGCACCCTGCGCGCGCCGATGTCGAGCAAGGAGAAGAGGCGTGACCCAGACTCAGAGTGCGCCGCCGGCGACGTGGACGCCGCCGGCCCCGCAACCGGCCGCGCCACCGTCCCAGCAGCCCGGCGCGCAGCAGCCCACCACCCGCGGCCCGATCGCTGCCTGGTTCGAGGGCACGCCGGGCCGGATGCGCGCGTTCCTGATCCTGGCCGCGGCGATGAGCGTCGTCTTCGGCCTGGCCGCCGCGCAGGGCTTCCGGCAGTCCGAAGGCGCGCTCGACCGCGCCGAGGCCAATGCTGCCCAGCTGGTCCGGATCCAGGCGATCCACACCAACCTGGTCAGTGCGAACGCCGACGCCACGAACGCCTTCCTGGTCGGCGGTCTCGAGCCGCCGGACCAGCGTCAGCACTTCGTCGACTCGCTGGCCGAGGCGGCCCGCCTGATCGCCGAGGCCGCGACCGCGCAGCCCGCGGACCAGGACGCGCTCGGCGCGCTCAACCAGACCTTGGTCACGTACAACGGCCTGATCGAGCAGGCCCGGGCGAACAACCGCCAGGGGCTGCCGATCGGATCGCAGTACCTGAGGGACGCGAACGCCGTACTGCAGAACGACTCGCTGCCCTTGGTGAAGGCGCTGGTGCAGGCCAACGAGGAGCGGGTCGACACCGAGTTCGACGGGATCGGGTACGGCAGCATCTGGGTGCTCGTCAGCGGCCTGCTGACGCTGGTGGTCTTCGGGATCACGTTGCGCTGGCTGGCTCGTCGTACGCACCGCTACATCAACGTCCCGATCGCGGCCGGCGGCGTACTCGTCCTGCTGACCACGATCGTCGGCGGCCTCGCGCTCGCCAACGCTTCCAGCGACGCCTCCAACACCCGGACGGAAGCGTACGACCGGACGCTGGCGCTGTCCCGGGCCAGGATCGCCGCGTACGACGCGCGCTCCAACGAGAGCCTGACCCTGATCGCGCGCGGTTCCGGCGCGGCCTACGACAAGGCGTACACGGACGCGGCGGCCGTGGTCGACGACCAACTGCGGAACGTCAACGGCTCCGGCACGCTCGAGTCGCAGTGGGCCGACTACAAAGAGGTACACGTCGCGGTCCGCAAGCTCGACACGGAAGGCGACTGGGACCAGGCGGTCGACCTTGCCATCGGCAAGGCTCGCGGCACCAGCTCCGTGCGTGCCTTCGCCGCGTTCGACGAGAGCTCCGCAGCTCAGCTGAAGACGTCGAGCGAAGCGGTGCGCACCGAGTTGACCGACAGCCGCGAGGCCCTGCCGCCGATCGGCTGGCTGGGTATACCGATCGGAATCGCGGCCGCGCTGCTGGTCGCCTGGGGCATGTCGCAGCGACTGGAGGAGTACCGATGAGGAAACTGGTCGTCCCGGCCGCGGCCGCGCTCGCGCTCCTGCTCGCCGCCACCGCCTGCAGCTCCGGTGACTACGCCGCGACCGAGATCCCAGCGAAGCCGCAGCCGTCCGTGGCCCCGGCGGCACCGCCTGCCACGCAACCCCCCTGCGGCAATCCGGTCGCCTCGTACGCGCCCGAGGGCGCGATGCCACAGCCCAACGCGATGCCGGCCGGAACCTACATGGCGGAGATCCACAAGCGCGGCCGGCTGATCGCCGGTGTGTCCGCGGACAGCCTGAACCTGGGCGCGCGCAACCCGCTCAGCGGCCAGATCGAGGGGTTCGACATCGACATGGTGCGGGCCGTCGCGAAGGCCATCTTCGGCGACCCGGACAAGGTCGAGCTGCGGGTGATCTCGAGCCCGCAGCGGATCCCGGTGCTCAAGGACGGCGACGTGGACATCGTCGCGCGGAACATGACGATCAACTGCTCGCGCTGGAACGAGATCGCCTTCTCCGCCGAGTACTACCGCTCCGGCCAGAAGACACTGGTGCCGAGCGAGTCGACGGCGAAGAGCATCAAGGACCTGGCCGGCAAGCCGGTCTGCGCCCCGGCTGGCTCGACCAGCCTGGACAACCTGAAGAAGTTCAGCCCGCAGGCGATCCCGATCACGGCCGACACCGACACCGGCTGCCTGGCGCTCTTCCAGTCGGGCAAGGCCTACGCCATCACCGGTGACGACACGGTGCTGGCCGGCGACGTCGCCCAGGACCCGTACGCCCGGGTGATCGCGGAGCGGATCAGCGATGAGCCGTACGGCCTCGGCATGTCGCTGGAGCACCCGGAGTTCGTCCAGTTCGTGAACCAGGTGCTCGCACAGATGAAGACCGACGGCACCTGGATGATCTCGTACGACAAGTGGCTCGGTAAGGCCCTCGGCGACCTGTCCACGCCGCCGCCGTCCGTCTACGGCCGGGTCCCGAAGCAATGACCGTTCGCACACCGACGGCCTCGGCGCCGGCGCCGCCGGGGAAGATGGGGAGCAGCGTCCCGGCGACGGAGCTGCTCTCGTTCCTCGATGCGCTGGGCACCTGGCGGGATCGGCGGAAGGCCGAGCTGGACGAGCTGGACCAGGCCGCGCTGCACTCCCCCGACGCCGATGCGCTGAGCGCGGACGTCGTACTGAGTATGGCGGTGTGGAAGGCGGTGTCGGATCGGTACGAGCTGATCCTGGTCACCTGGGACTCCGGGCGGGTCGGGCCGGCCGAGACAGAGCGGATCTCGACCTTGATCTGGGGCGGTCTGGACACCGGCGGGGCCGGTGGGTCACTCGCCGTCTCGTTGCCCGAGGCATGCAAGTTGTCGGACGCGCTGGCGTCCAGCCTGCGCGCCAAGCTGGCGCTGGAGCCTGGTGACGCCGACCTGGCCGCCCGGCTGCGGCACCTGCGAGCGCAGGTCGAGCGGATCAGCGACCTGGTCAAGCAGGAGCCGGCGAGCGCCCGCAATGCGGCGATCGCCGAGCACCACGACCTCGACCGCCGGGTCACGGATCTTGCCGAGCGCAACAAACGCGGCGCGGACATCGGCGGCCTGATCGGTCCGCTGGAGATCGACGCCGCGCGGACCGAGCGCGACCTGATCGTCGGCGCCGCGACCCGCAAGGAACGTGCGGCCGATGTCGCGCGGGCCCGGTCGTTGCGCAGTGAGCTGGAGGCGCAAGGGACGGCGCTACGCGCACTCGCGGATAAGGCGGTTGCCAGTGTCACGCCGGCGCCGCGGCTCGCCGTACCGAACGTCACTGCGCTTGGCCCGGTGCCGAACACCCCGGCCGAGCTGGAGAAGTACCTGAGCCGGCTGGACGCCGTCCGGCGGGCGCTGGGGCAGGCGCAAGCGGCGTACGGCGCCGCACTCGAACGACGGGATGAGCTGGACGCCCGGCTGGACGCGTACCAGGTGAAGGCGTCCGTGATTGCCCCGGGCAACGAGGACTTGGCCGAGTTGTACCGGCGGGGCCGTGCGGTGATCGAGTCGGAGCCGGTCGACCTGATCCGGCTGGCCGCGCTCGTCACCGCGTACCAGGCCTACCTGGACAGCACAGGAGGGACCAGATGACCACGACCACCGCCTGCACGCAACCAGGTTGCACAGGGAAGATCCTGGACGGGTACTGCGATGTCTGCGGCTCCCCCGCAGCATCCTCCGGTACTGCGGCTCCGTCTCCGGCCGCCGGCGCATGCAACCAGCCTGGTTGCACCGGGACCTTCGTGGACGGCTACTGCGACGTCTGTGGCGCTCCCGCACCCGACGGCACCGCCAGCCCGTCTGCCGTCACCGGCGCTCCGGCCGTGGTCAGCGATGCGGCGCCGCTCAGCACCCCGTCGACGGTCTCCCGCGCGTCCAACCGGCTCGCCTCGACGCCACTCGGCTCCGCCCGCGCGGCCGCGGCCGGCTCGAAGCTGACGCGCCGCCTGGGTACGTCGTCCACCCGGCTGCGCGGCGCCCGCCTCGGCGCCGGCCTGACGCACGTGCCGTCGATCCCCGCGATCGACGCCAGCAAAGCGATCCTGGCCAACCCGATGGTTCCCGAGGACCGCCGGAACTGCCCCAGTTGCGGCAACCCGGTCGGCCGCTCCCGGGGCGACCAGCCGGGCCGCACCGACGGGTTCTGCCCGAAGTGCCGGAGCAAGTTCTCGTTCTCGCCCAAGCTGCACCCGGGCGACCTCGTCGCCGGCCAATACGAGGTGGCCGGCTGCCTGGCGCACGGTGGCTTCGGCTGGATCTACATGGCCCGGGACAAGAACGTCTCCGACCGCTGGGTGGTGCTGAAGGGCCTGCTCAACTCCGAGGACCCGGACGCCGTCGCGTCCGCGATCGCGGAGCAGCAGTTCCTGGCCCGGGTCGAGCACCCGCTGATCGTGGAGATCTACAACTTCGTCACCCACGAGGGCGCCGGCTACATCGTGATGGAGTACGTCGGCGGCACCTCGCTGAAGACGTTGCTCAAGCAGCGGATGGCGGCCAACGGCGGCCAGTACGACGCGCTGCCGATCGACCAGGCGATCGCGTACATCCTGGAGATCCTGCCGGCCTTCTCCTACCTGCACGACCTCGGCCTGGTGTACTGCGACTTCAAGCCGGACAACATCATCCAGGTCGGCGACGCGGTCAAGCTGATCGACCTCGGCGGGGTCCGGCGGATCGACGACCTGGACTCGGCGATCTACGGCACGGTCGGCTTCCAGGCTCCCGAGGTGGCCGAGGTCGGGCCGTCCGTTGCCTCCGACATCTACACGCTCGGCCGGACGCTGTGCGTGCTGGCGATGGAGTT
This sequence comes from Kribbella sp. NPDC002412, assembly GCF_053592935.1. Taxonomy (NCBI): domain Bacteria; kingdom Bacillati; phylum Actinomycetota; class Actinomycetes; order Propionibacteriales; family Kribbellaceae; genus Kribbella; species Kribbella sp. NPDC002412. The sequence continues at coordinate 53,655 of NZ_JBSFBL010000017.1, read as the reverse complement.
CCGCGGCTACCAGGGCCGGTACGTCGGCTCGCTGCCGCCGGTGAACGACGTACCGCTGTTCCAGAAGTACGACTCGGTCTACCGGTTGCTCGCCAAGGCGTGTGCGAAGGACCCGGCGGACCGGTTCCAGACGGCCGACGAGTTCCGGGTGCAGCTGCTCGGCGTCCTGCGCGAGGTCGTCGCCGACCGGCAGGGCACGAAGGCGGCGCAGCACTCCGCGTCGTCGCTGCTGTTCGGCACCCCGGGCGACAAGACCGCAGGACTGGGCGACAAGGCCGCGCCCTGGCAGCAGCTGCCGTCGCTGGCGGCGGACGAGAGCGACAAGATGGCCGGCTGGCTGAAGACGGTCAGCGTGCCGGACCCGTCCAAGCGGCTCGAGCTGCTCGTCGACGCGCCGGAGTCCTCGCCACAGACGCTGCTGGAGATCGCCGAGGCTGCCCTCGAGGTGGGCGAGTACCGCTACGACATGGTCGACACCGCGGTCTCCGACCTGCTCGCCGGCGACCCGTGGGAGTGGCGCGCGGTCTGGATGGCCGGACTGGTCGCACTGGCCCGTGGCGACAACGCCGCGGCCCAGTCGGCCTTCAACGCCGTCTACGGCCAAGTGCCCGGGGAGCTGGCCCCCAAGCTCGCGCTGGCGATCGCCTGTGAGCTCAGCGGCGAGTACGACGTCGCCGAAGGCCTCTACCTCACCTGCGCCCGCACCGACGCCAACTACATCGCACCGTCCGCGTTCGGGCTGGCCGCCATCCGCACTGCCCGGAACGACCTGGACGGCGCCATCGCAGCGCTCGACCTGGTGCCGCGAACCAGCGGCGCGTACGTCCGGGCTCGTCGCCAGCGAGCCGGTCTGCTGGCAGGATCGGGTCGTGGCCTGCCCGCGCTGGCCGACGCGATGGACAGTATCGAGTCGCTGACCATCGACCCGGTCGACCGGGCCAACCTGGCCGCGGACGTGTTCCGGACCGCGCTGGCGGAGGTCCAGCAGTCCGGTCCGCAGCAGGGGCTGCGGATCGACGGCCGGGAGGCGACCGAGCCCGACCTGCGGGACGGACTCGAGGCCACCTACCGTCAACTGGCGGATCATGCGCAGAGCCGGCAGGAACGGATCGCCCTGGTCGACCAGGCCAACGAAGTTCGAGGATGGACGTTGCGATGACGAGTACGACCCAGACCGTCTGCCCCAGCTGTGGTGGCCCGGTGTCCGAGGCCGACCGCTTCTGTGAGGCCTGCGGGGCCGAGCTCAAGCCCACCGCACCCAGCACGCCGGCGCTGGACACCGACACCGAGCCGACGGTCGAGATCAACACGACCCCGGTGAGCCCGTGCCAGTCCTGTGGCGGGGTGGTCGGTGCCGACGGCTACTGCGAGACCTGCGGCACCAAGGCGGCCAAACCACGCGACCACTTCGACGAGCAGCCCACCCCGTGGGTGGCCGGGGTGTGCGACCGGGGCATCCGGCACACCCGCAACGAGGACGCCATGGCGCTGGCCGCCGACGAGGAGCCGGGCAGCCGGGCTCTGCTGGTCATCTGCGACGGCGTCAGCTCGTCACTCGACTCCGACGTCGCCAGTCTGGCGGCTGCCCGGGCCGCTCGCGACGTACTGCAGGCTGGTCACGCGCAGGGCATCGGCACCGAGTCGTCTCGCAGCGCGGCGATCGCCGCCCGGCTCAAGGCGGCTGCCGATGCGGCCAACGACGCCGTACTGGAGAACACCAGCCCAGACAGTCCGAACCCGGCGTCCTGCACGTTCGTAGCGACGGTGCTAGAGGACGGGCTGCTCGTGGCCGGCGTGGTCGGGGACAGCCGCGCGTACTGGTTCCCGGACGACGCCGAGGCGGTCGCGCTGACCGTGGACGATTCGTGGGCGGCGGAGCTCATCGCGACCGGGATCCCGCGGGCGGAGGCCGAGTCCGGGCCACACGCGCACGCGATCACCCGGTGGCTGGGCAAGGACGCCCCGGACCACACGCCCCGGACGACGACCGTCAAGGTGACCGGGCCGGGGTGGATCGTGGTCTGCTCCGACGGACTGTGGAACTACTGCTCCGAGGCGGCACCGCTGGCCGACCTCGTACGTCAGACCGCTGCGGCGCACGGTGGCGAGCCCTTGGCCACCGCGTCCGCCCTGGTCGACTGGGCCAACGCCCAGGGCGGCCAGGACAACATCACCGTCGCCTTGGCGCGGCTCTAAGAAAGGAACGTCGACAGATGGCCGACTTCACCGCCTCCGTCTACCAGAACGAGTTCCTGCCCGACGGCGGAACCGACGTGCACGCCATCATCACGGTGGACTGCAGCGGCGCCGGTGCGGCCGGGCAGTCCGGCAGCGGTGACGCGGGCGAGATCATCATCGTCGACACCTCCGGCTCGATGGGCGCCGACGGTGTCCGGGCCGCCGCGTACGCCGCGCAGACCGCGCTCGACCAGATCCTCGACGGGGTCTGGTTCGCGGTGATCTCCGGCAACGACCGGGCCCAGCTGGCGTTCCCGCCGTCGCCGGAGCCGGTGATGGTGCGGATGGACCAGTTCACCCGGCAGCAGGCCAAGGACGCGGTGTCCCGGTTCTACGCCGACGGCGGGACCGCGATGGGCACCTGGCTGCGGCTCGCGTCGCGGGTCTTCAAGACTGTGCCGTCGCTGACCCAGAAGCACGCCATCCTGCTCACCGACGGCGAGAACCAGCACGAGACGCCCCAGGTCCTGACCCAGACCATCGAGGCCGTCACGGGCGAGTTCCAGTGCGACTGCCGCGGTGTCGGCGTCGCCTGGCAGGTCGACGAGGTACGGCGGATCGCGCAGGCCCTGCTCGGCACCGTCGACATCATCCCGGCCCCGGACCAGCTGGCCGCCGAGTTCTCCAAGCTGATCCAGAACGCGATGAGCCGCGGTGTCGCCCAGGCCGACCTGCGCGTCTGGGCGCCGCAGGGCGCCGAGGTGCTGTTCGTCCGCCAGGTCGCTCCCACGGTCGAGGACCTGACCTCCCGCCGTACGGCGCTCAACCCGCTGACCGGCTCGTACCCGACCGGCTCGTGGGGTGACGAGTCGCGGGACTACCACGTGGCGATCCGGCTGGCCGCCAAGGCGATCGGGCAGGAGCAGCTCGCCGCCCGCGTCCAGCTGGCGATCGGCGACGACGTGGTCGCCCAGGGCCTGGTCAAGGCGCTGTGGTCCGCGGACGAGGGGCTGACCACCCGGATCAGCCCGGAGGTCGCGCACTACACCGGGCAGACCGAGCTGGCTGAGGCGATCCAGGAAGGCCTGGCCGCGAAGGCCGCGGGTGACACCGCGACCGCGACCACCAAACTCGGTCGCGCGGTCCAGCTGGCGGCTCAGACCGGCAACGAGGAGGCGACCACGCGGCTGCGCAAGGTCGTGGACATCGATGACCAGGAAGCGGGTACGGTGCGGCTGAAGCGGACCGTCGAGAAGGCCGACGAGATGGCCCTCGACACAGCCTCCACCAAGACCACCCGGGTGAAGAAATGACGACAGTCAGCTGTCCGAGCGGGCACCCGTCCGTCTCGACCGACTATTGCGACGTCTGCGGCCTGCCGATCGGCGCCGGGGCCACTCCGGCCGCGGCATCGGTCCCGGCGCCGGCCGTCGCGGCTCCCGCTCCGCCGGCCGCGCCGGCGACGCAGACCTGCCCCAACTGCTCGGAGTCTGCGACCGCGGACGCCTTGTTCTGCGAGAGCTGCGGCTACGACTTCACCACCGGCACCATGCCGCGCCCGGCGTCGTCCCTCGACCTGGGCACACCGGCCCCGGTCCCGCCGGCGCCGGCCGAGACCCCCGACTGGGTGGTCGAACGCTGGGTCGATCCCGACTGGTACGCCGTACAGCAGAGTGACGACCCGTGTCCGTCGCCGGGCCTGCCGGTGGTGATCCCGCTGACCGAGAAGAGCGTGCTGATCGGCCGCCCGTCCCGGAGCCGGAACATCAACCCGGAGATCGACTGCGGCGACGACACCGGCGTCAGCCGCCGCCAGGCCCAGCTGAGCACCGACGGCACCCGCTGGTGGGTCGAGGATCTGCAGTCCTCCAACGGCACGTACGTCGCCCCGGCCGCCGGACCGCTGCCCGAGGACCCGATCGTCCCCGGCCAGCGCCGCGAGCTGAACCCGGACGACCGGGTCTACGTCGGCGCCTGGACGCGCCTCGTCGTACGCAAGGCCACGCCGGAGGAGAAGGCCGGCCACGCCTGATCACTGCTCGGGCTGGACCGCCTTGGTCCAGCCCGGCATCGGCTTGAAGCACAGCCACTCGATGATCGCGGAGCCGACCACGATCGGGGTCACCCACGACCACGGCTGCCGGGGTGCGCTGACCACGAGGATCGCTGTCCACAAGGCGATCCAGCCGCCGCCGTACCCGCGCAGGACGCCGCGGTACCAGAGGCCGCCGGGCGCCTCCGCGGCGCGCTGGCCGAGGTAGACGAACAGGTACGACGCGAGCGAGATCGGCCAGAAGAACCACAGCCGGCCCCAGTCGTACGGAACCATCACGAGGGCGGTCAGGCAGACCAGCGCGATCGCCCAGTGGTAGGTCTCGCCGGCCCAGTTCAGGCCGCGGCGGCGCAGCGTGAGGACGATCGCGAGCGGACCCAGCAGCACCGCCAGGACGCCGGCCGCGACATGCAGGATCAGCGCGATGTCACGCATCGCGATCCCCTATGCCCCCTGACATGTCAGGGAGCATAGGGCTCGGATCAGCTCTCCGGGAAGGACAGGACCCGGCGGACCGCGAAGGTTCGATATCCCTGGCGTTCGAAGCTCTTCGCCATCGGCACGTTGCCGAAGTCGGTGTCCGCCGTCACCCGCTCGGCGCCCAGCTCCGCGTGGACGTGGGTGATCTCGGCAAGCAGCTCGTCGATGTACCGCTTGCCGCGGTGCTCGGGCAGCACCCCGAGGTACCCGACCGTCGGCCCGCCCGCGTTGGCCGATGGCAGCGCGAACCCGATCAGCTTTCCGTCGGCGTCGTACCCGAGCCGCCACCAACTCCGGTCGCCCGGCATCGACTTGTAGAACTCGAGCTCCGCGCGGGCCGCGCCCTCGACGCCGAGCCGGGCGATCTCCCGCGCGGTGGCCGCGTCCAGGCTGCCTTCGGCGACCCGGGCGAACACGTCCACGAACGCCTCGTCGTCGGCCGGCTCGAACCGCAGCCGCGTGGACCGTTCCGGCAGTCCGTACGACGGCTTCCACTCGTACCGCAGCCGGTCGGTGATCTCGGTCAGCCCGGCGGCCGCGGCGGCCCGGCTGCGCGAGTCGAGCCCGGCGACCACGTCCGGATCGTCCTGCCAGTCGCTGTCCAGGAAGAAGTGGTACTCCGGCGGCTCGGCGTCGGCCGGGCGCACCGCGAGCGTGTGCTCGATCAGGGCCGTCCAGACCGGGACCGGGTCGCCGTCGCCGACGTAGTACAGGCCGTCGACGCTGAACGGGTGGTCCTCGTCAGGTGCGCCCCACCAGATGGCGAGGGCTCGGATCTTGCCGTCGTCCTCGACGACCCAGGTCCAGTCGTGCCGGTAGTAGCCGGCCTCGATGTACTCGCGGTAGCGCTCGAGCGTGACGGTGTTGACGGACTTCTGCTCGATCAGAGCAAGGATGGTGTCGAGGTCTGCCTCGACGGTGGTGCGGATGTTCACGAATCCTCCAGCAGGAGGCGCGATCGTCCGCTCAGTGCGAGCTGTGCGAGCGGACCGGGCGCGCCGGGAAACAAGTCAGTGTGTTCATCGGTCGCTCCTTCCACTCCGGGAATCCTTCTCGCCGCCGCAGACACTAGGTGCTGGGCGGGGTCATAGTCCAGCGGTTATTCACAGCTGAGATGTACCGGGGCACCTCCGCCCGGGAAGCCTCCCGGACATGAGAACCCTCATCGCCGCCCTCACCCTCGCCACCGCGACCACGCTCGGCTCGACGGCGTACGCCGTACCCGCTGAGCCGACGTCCGTCAGCACTGTTGCCGCGATCCCGACCTGCGCACTGAGCTCGCTGCCGTCGCAGGCTTCCGACACGCTCGACCTCGTCCACTCCGGCGGGCCGTTCCCGTACCCGCAGGACGGGACCGTGTTCCAGAACCGGGAGGGCATCCTGCCGGACGAGGCGAGTGGCTACTACCACGAGTACACCGTGAAGACGCCCGGCTCGGACGACCGCGGGGCCCGCCGGCTGGTCGGCGGCGGCGCGAAGACCACGCCGGAGTACGTCTACTACACCGACGACCACTACTCGTCCTTCTGCGCGGTCGACGAAGACAGCTGATCCCGCAGGGTAATGTCGTGGGCACGTTGAGTAGTCACTCCCTCACGGAAGGACCTACCCGCGATGGCTCTCCTGTCCACGGCCGCCCTGCTCACCGCCGGAATGCTCACCCTCGGCGGCCAGCTCGTTCCCGGGCCGGCCGCCGGCAACCCGGTCCAGCTCACCAACGGTTTCTACGTCGACCCGAACTCCAACCCGGCCGTCTACATGAAGCAGCACCCGAACGAGACCGAGATCAAGAACCAGATCGCCACCAAGGCCGGCGGGCGCTGGTTCGGCAGCTGGAGCGGTGACATCAAGGCGGCTGTCACGTCGTACACCACCGCCGCGGACCGGGCGGACAAGCTGCCGATCCTGGTCGCGTACAACATCCCGGGCCGCGACTGCGGCGGCCACTCCGGCGGTGGCGCCGGGTCGCCGGCGGCGTACCGGGACTGGATCGCCAAGTTCGCCGACGGGATCGGCAACCGGCCGGCCGTGGTCGTCATCGAGCCGGACGCGCTGGCGCAGCTCGACTGCATGGCGGAGAACCAGCGGCAGGTGCGGATCGACCTGCTGAAGTACGCGGTCAACCAGATCGCGACCAAGAATCCGAACACCTGGGCCTACCTGGACGGCGGCAACGCCAACTGGATCGAGGCCGGTGAGATGGCCCGCCGGCTGCGGCTGGCCGACGTCGGCAAGATCCGCGGCTTCGCGCTGAACGTGTCGAACTACTACACCACAGAGCAGTCGGTGACGAAGGGCAACGCGATCAAGAACGCACTCGGCGGCGGCACCCAGTTCGTCGTCGATACCAGCCGGAACGGCAACGGCTCGAACGGCGAGTGGTGCAACCCGGCTGGTCGCAAGCTCGGCGCGCCGTCCCAGGTCGGCGGCGGCGCGGACCTGCTGCTCTGGCTCAAGGTCCCCGGCGACTCCGACGGTGACTGCGGGATCGGCAAGGGCATCCCGGCCGGCACCTTCTCGGCCACCCTCGCCAAGCGCCTGATCGCCGGAATGTGAAGTCTCAACCGACAGGTTCAACGATACGGTTGACACGTATGAAGCTGACCGACGAAGACCGTCGTGCCATCACCCAGTTCGCCGTCGACTGTGCCGAGCGGGCGTTGCCGCTCTTCGAGGCAGCGGCTCCCGGCGACACCCGGCCTCGCGAGGCGATCGAAGCCGCCCGCGACTACGCGAACGGCGGGGAGCGGTCGAAGCGCCAGCGCTCAGCCGCTTGGGCAGCGCAGAAGGCCGCAGGCGAGGTCGACGACCCGGCCGCCAAGTACGCGGCGCGCGCTGCGGTCGGTGCCGCCGGGGCGCCGTACATCCACGACCTCGAGTCCCCGCACCAGTTGAACCATGTGCTCGGGCCGGCGGTCGCCATGGCACAGGCCTACCAGCTGGCTACCGACGAGCCCGGCGACAGCCAGATCGACTGGGCCATCGACCACGCGTCGGCAGCCGTCCGGGACGTCGTACGTCACTGGCCGGCCCGTGAACCCTCCCGCAGCCGGGTCGGCCTCCTCACGCACCGACTCGACAGCGGCTTGCGCAACTGACTGCTCGGAGCGCTGCGGGGCCTCCTCCCGTCAACAGCAAACGGTCCCGGGCGAGGCCCGGGACCGTTTGTGGTGCTGTGGTGTTGCTGGACTTCAGTGGATCAGAAGTCCATGCCGCCCATGTCAGGCGCGCCACCCGGAGCGGCCGCGGCCTTCTCCGGCTTGTCGGCGATGACGGCCTCGGTGGTGAGGAACAGCGCCGCGATGGACGCCGCGTTCTGCAGCGCCGACCGGGTCACCTTGGCCGGGTCGATGATGCCGGTGGCGATCAGGTCGACGTACTCACCGGTCGCGGCGTTCAGACCGTGACCCGGCTCGAGGTTGCGAACCTTCTCCACCACGACGCCGCCCTCGAGGCCGGCGTTCACGGCGATCTGCTTCAGCGGCGCCTCGACCGCGGACCGCACGATGGCGGCACCGGTGGCCTCGTCACCGTCGAGCTCGAGCTTCTCGAACGCGATCACCGACGCCTGCAGCAGCGCCACGCCACCACCGGCGACGATGCCCTCCTCGACGGCCGCCTTCGCGTTGCGAACGGCGTCCTCGATGCGGTGCTTGCGCTCCTTCAGCTCGACCTCGGTGGCCGCGCCGACCTTGATCACCGCAACGCCACCGGCCAGCTTGGCCAGCCGCTCCTGCAGCTTCTCGCGGTCGTAGTCGGAGTCCGACTTCTCGATCTCGGCGCGGATCTGGTTCACCCGGCCGGCGATCTGGTCCGCGTCGCCCTCGCCCTCGACGATGGTCGTCTCGTCCTTGGTGACGACGATCTTGCGGGCCTGGCCGAGCAGCTCCAGGTCGACGGAGTCGAGCTTGAGGCCGACCTCCTCGGAGATCACCTCGCCGCCGGTGAGGACGGCGATGTCGACCAGCATGGCCTTGCGGCGGTCACCGAAGCCCGGCGCCTTGACGGCGACGGCCTTGAAGGTGCCCTTGATCTTGTTGACAACCAGGGTGGCCAGCGCCTCGCCCTCGATGTCCTCGGCGATGATGGCCAGCGGCTTGCCGGTCTGCATCACCTTCTCCAGCACCGGGACCAGGTCCTTGATGCTGGAGATCTTGCTGTTCACGATCAGGATGTACGGGTCGTCGAGGACCGCTTCCATCCGCTCGGTGTCGGTGACGAAGTACGGCGAGATGTAGCCCTTGTCGAAGCGCATACCCTCGGTGAGCTCGAGCTCGAGGCCGAAGGTGTTGCTCTCCTCGACGGTGATGACGCCTTCCTTGCCGACCTTGTCCATCGCCTCGGCGATGATCTGGCCGACCTGGTTGTCGGCGGCCGAGATGGACGCGGTCGCAGCGATCTGCTCCCGGGTCTCGACCGGCTTGGCCAGCGCCAGCAGCTGCTCGCTGACCGCCTCGGTCGCCTTCTCGATGCCCTTCTTCAGGCTCATCGGGTTGGCGCCGGCCGCAACGTTGCGCAGACCCTCGCGGACGAGAGCCTGGGCCAGCACGGTGGCGGTGGTGGTGCCGTCACCCGCGACGTCGTCGGTCTTCTTCGCAACTTCCTTGACGAGCTCGGCCCCGATCTTCTCGTACGGGTCCTCGAGCTCGATCTCCTTGGCGATGGAGACACCGTCGTTGGTGATCGTGGGGGCGCCCCACTTCTTCTCCAGGACGACGTTGCGGCCCTTCGGGCCGAGCGTCACCTTGACCGCATCGGCGAGGGTGTTCATCCCCCGCTCGAGGCCGCGGCGCGCCTCTTCATTGAAAGAAATCAGCTTGGGCATTCTCCGCGAGTCCTCCCGCGTCGAGTCTTTGTGTTCAGCCGGCCGAGATGCCCGCGACGGACGGCGCCACACCGCGGCGGTCACGTCCCGCCACGCTCCGGCACCTCATCGAGGCCGTCTTCTGTCACACTCCGCGGGCACGAGATTTATCACTCTCACCCATGGAGTGCTAACCAAGTATTAGCACTCGCCCCAAGCGAGTGCAAGCCGGCCCCCGCTACGGTAGGCCCCATGGTGGAGGTGCGAGCGGCCGGCCCGGACTCGTGGCAGGACGTCGCCGCCGTGATGGGTGAGCGCGGCGACCCGGCGCGCTGCTTCTGTCAGTACTTCCGCCTGCGCGGAAAGCAATGGAACGCGGCCACGCAGCAGAGCAACCGGAGCGACCTCCGCAAGCAGGTCTGCCACGGCGAGGTCCCACCTGGAGTCCTGGCGTACGACGACGGCGCGCCGGTCGGCTGGTGCGCGGTCGCCCCGCGAACGGCGTACCCACGGGTGGTCGCCTCCCCCAACTGGCGCACCGACCAGCCGGACGCCTGGGTGATCACCTGCTTCGTCGTACCCGTCGGCCACCGCCGGCAGGGCATCGCCGGCGAGCTCGCCCTCGGCGCCACCGACTTCGCCCAGTCGTACGGCGCTTCCGCCGTCGAAGCGTGCGCGGTCGACGTCGAGGAGGTAGACCGCACCTCCTCAGCCGACCTCTACCGCGGCCCGCTCACGGTCTACCTGACCGCCGGCTTCACCGAGATCAGCCGAACCAACCCACGCTGGGTCCTGGTCCGCAAGACGTTCTAGACCTTCGCGACGAACTTGATTTCGACCAGCTGCTCGGGGAATGCCAGGCGGGTGATGCCGACGATGGTGCTGGCGACCTGGGGATCTTCGCGGCCGTAGGCCTCCTTGCGGATCTGGCCGACCACTTCGAAGGCTGCGTCCATGTCGAGCACGTAGACCACCTCCTCGACCACGTTGTCGAGCGAGGCGCCGTACCGTCCCAGCAGCTCCTGCGCGTTGGCGTAGGTTTGCCGGAGCTGGTCGCCGATGCTGGAGAAGTCGGTCGCCACCCCCGACTCGTCGACCGGCGCCGGCGCGACCAGTTCGGCGCCTTTGTGGGACAGCTGGCCGGACAGATAGATGGTGTCGCCGGACTTGATGGCCTGCACGTACCCGTAGGCGGTCTCCCACGGCACTCCGAAGTTCTCGGTCACTCGGCACCCCTTTTGGTTCACAAGATTAAGATTCAATCAACCTAGTGAGCGCACGGTGGGTCGAACAGCGGCAGCCGTGCCAGATCCCGCAGGGTTCGTGCCGGGATGTCGAGAGGAAGGCGGTGAGCGGGTGGCGACCAAGCTGACGGTGGCGGTGCTGGACCTGCCGCGCGTGATCCCGATCGACTTCAGCATCCCGTCGTACCTGTTCGGTGGCTGTCCCGGCTACCAGGTCGTCGCGGCGGCGGCGGACGCCGACATCATCGTCGTACCCGGGTACGACGATCCGGAGGAGCCGCTGCCGACGCCGTACCTGGACCTGCTCGCGGGCAGCTCGGCACGCATCGTCGCGGTCTGCACCGGCGCGTTCGCCGTGGCCGACGCAGGTCTGCTCGACGGCCGCGACGCGACCACGCACTGGCAGTACGTCGCACCGCTGCGGCGACTGCATCCGCGGATCAACGTGCTGGAGAACAAGCTGTTCGTGGAAGACGGCAAGATCCTCACGTCGGCCGGCGGCGGCGCCACGATCGACGCCTGCCTGCACGTCATCCGCACCGACCTCGGCGAGACCGCGGCGTACGAGGCGGGCAAGGGGATCGTCGCGGCACCGGTCCGCGGCGGGGACCAGCAGCAGTACGTCGACCTGCGCACGCCACCGCGGTCGGACCTGTCCGCCACCCGCGCCTGGGCGCTGGAGCACCTCGGCGAGCCGCTGACCGTGCAGCGGATGGCCGCACACGCCACGATGCCGCGGCGGACCTTCATCCGGCACTTCGAGAACGAGACCGGCGTACCGCCGATGCGCTGGGTCGTGGAGCAGCGGCTGCTCAGCGCACGGCGGCTGCTGGAGACCTCGGACTGGACGATCGAGCGGATCGCGTCCGCGGCCGGCTTCGGTACCGCGAGCACGTTCCGCGAGACCTTCCGCCGCGAGGTCGGCACCACCCCGTCCGCGTACCGCCAGGCGGCGCGGGACTGAACCAGCCCTCGGGCGCGTTGTACCGAGGCAGGTAGTTGAACATTCGAGGAGTTTCTTGATGGTCGTCGAGCACTGGTTCGACTTCGTCTGTCCGTACTGCTACATCGCCCAGGACCGGAACCGGATCCTGCGCGAACGCGGGATCGAGGTGGTCGAGCACGCGATCCGGATCCATCCCGAGATCCCGCCCGGTGGGAAGCCGGCCGGGCCGCGGGTCGGACCGACGTACGAGTTCCTGGCCCGGGAGGCCGAAGCGGCCGGTCTGCCGCTGCGCTGGTCGAGCCGGATGCCGAACACGCGTCGCGCGCTGGCCGCGTTCGAGTGGCTGAAGAACACCCGGCCGAGGGTGGCCCGGCGGTTCGCCGAGTCGGTGTTCGCCGCGTACTTCGCTCAGGGGCAGGACATCGAGTCGGTCGACCTGCTCGCGATCCTGGCCGAGGCGGCGGGTGGCGACCCCGCGCGGCTGCGGGCCGCGTTGGCCGACGGAACGGCGTACGCCGCTCTGGACCGGTCCGAACGGGAGGCGAAGAAGTACGGCGTGGAGGGCACACCCACCTGGAACGTCCTCGGCCAGTCCGTCAGCGGGTTGCGGCCGCGCGTGTGGTTCAGGGACCTGACGACTGTGCTGCGTCCAGCTGGGTGATCAGGTACTTCGGCGCGGTCAGGCGCCACGCCTCGGTGACCAGCTCGCGGAGCTCGTCGTCGTCGGCCGCTTCGATGTCGACGTCGAGCCAGGCGAACCGGCCGGAGGCCCAGGACGGCGCGAAGACCTCCGGGTTCTCGGCCACCAGGGCCTCCTGCTCCTCGCGCAGCGACTTGAGCAGCAGCCTGGTCTCGTCCTCCGACATGTACGCGAAGCTCTTGTTCCGCACCTTGAACACCGGCTGCCCCGCCCACCCCTCATGCTCCTCCACCCCCGGCAACCCCAGCACGACCTTCACCAGCACACCACCATCCATCCCCCGACCGTAACCACCCCCACCGACAGTTCCGCCCCTGCTCCGGCCCGAAAGTCGTACGGGGGTCTGGAGGTTCGGGCCCGGGGTCGGGTCAGGGGTGGGTCGGTACCGATCCGGATGTGGTGGGGGCCCCTCAGGCGGGAGAGTTGAGCCATGACGAACTCCAACGCACCGTTCTCCAACCTGTCCGGCAAGGTTCTCCGGCGTTCCCGCGACCAGCGGATGCTCACGGGTGTCTCCGGCGGCATCGCGGAGTACCTGAACATCGACGTGACCCTGGTCCGCCTCGGCATCGTCGGCCTGACCCTGCTGACCGGCGGCACCGCCCTGATCGGCTACGTGATCGCCTGGGTCGTGATCCCCGAGTCCGACGGCAAGGCCGTCTGGCAGAACGTCCAGCAGTCCGTGAACCAGCCGCAGCCGACCCCCGAGGCCGACATCGCCTCCCGCATCTACGACGACACCAACCCCACCAACAACAAGCCCCCGGCGGCATGACCGACGCAGCAGCAGGGTGACCCAGTCGCGAGCGACCGTCGCCCTGCTGCCCGCCCTGGCACACTTCTCGCGTGCAGAGCACCGAGGACGTGACGAACTGCCCCGACTGTGGGCACCAGATCAGGGTCGAACAGCACTACGTCACCTGGTGCGACCAGTGTGACTGGAACATCGACCCGTCTCCGCAAACAGACCCCACGCCTGCCTGGCGGCTTCGGCTCGAGCACAGGCTCGCCGACGCCCTCTACCGCGAGCTGGAGACCGGCAGCATCCACCGCCCCGGCTTGGACGCGGCCCGCGTCGCCGCCTATCTGCTCTCGGCGCTCGTCCTCGTACTGCCGCTTCTGGCACTCGCAGGCGGAATCGCACTCCTGCTCTTCTACCGGCCACTGTGGCTCAGCGTTCCCCTGGCCCTGCTCGCGTTCGCCGTCGCGCACCTCTTCCGCCCTCGCGCCGACAAGCTGCCTCCTGACGCCCAACTCGTCCTCCGCGACCAAGCCCCGAGCCTGTACGGCGTCCTGGACCGCATCGCCGACGCTCTCGGCGCCCAGAAGATCGCGGCCGTGGTCGTGGACGCGGAAGCCAACCTGTGGTTCGGCCGAATCGGCTGGCGCTTCCGCCCGGTGATCGGCATCGGCCTGCCGCTGTGGACCAGCCTGAGCCCACAGGAGCGCGTCGCGGTCCTGGCGCACGAGCTGGGACACGGCCGGAACGGCGACGCCCACCACGGCTGGGTGATCGGTGCGGCGGAGTCGATCCTGCACGAGCTGCGGCTGACCTTCTCCGAGCAGCCGCTCGACAGGTACCGCCAGGACCTGAGCTACCAGATCAACGCGGATGCGACGTACGTCGGATTCATCACGCGCCTGGTGAACGCCACGGTCGGCGGGTTGGTGCGTGGGTACGGCTGGTTGCTGGACCGGGCGTACTTCCGCGGCAGCCAGCGGGCCGAGTACCTGGCTGACCGGAGGGCAGGTGAGATCGCGGGCTCGGAGGCGACCGCACACGCGCTGGAACGGTTGCTGCTGAGCGACACCGCCTTCCGGGCGATGGAGCGAGCACTGCGGTTCGGCAGCGAGATCGAGCCGTTGGAGGCCGTCCGGCGCGCGGTGAACGAGGTGCCGAGGCGCGAGATCGAGCGGCGGGTCAGGGCCAGCCGGAGCCGTGAGACTCGGACCGATGCCATGCATCCGCCGACGTACCTGCGGACCAGACTGATCCGGGCCAGGCCCGCCACCAGCGCGAGAGTCGTGCTCGGGCTCGACGAGAGCAGGAACGTCGACGCGGAGCTGGCACCTGCTGGTCAGACGGTCCTGGCCGCATTTCGCAGTGCGCTTTAGACCTTCAGAGCGGATCGACGAACCGCTGCTACTGCCAGGTCTGGGTGGTCGGTGAAGATGCCTTGGATGCCTAGGCGGGTGAAGGTTGTGAGCTCGGTGCGGAAGTCTGTGCCGGTGGGGAGGAAGCGGCGTTCGGCCCGGAAGGTCCAGAGCTGGACTGCGAGGCCGAGGCGGTGGGCCTGGTCGGCGAGGCGGGTCGGCTCGCCCAGGGAGCCGTCGGCGCGGCGCGGGATGACCAGGTCCTTGTGCGGCGCCAAGACCTGTGCGTACGTCGAGACCTCGCGCAGGCCGGCGGGTTCGATCAGGTCCGCGAAGGTGCGGCCGTCGCCGGTCCGCAGGAAGTCGTTCGGGGCGCTCTCCGCGTCCACCAGCTGAACCAGCGGCACCCGCGTCATCACCGACAGCCGGCGCAGGCTGGTCGGCTCGAACGACTGCACCATGATCTCGTCGTTGCGCAGGCCCAGCGTCAGGATCCGCTCGGTCAGCAACTCCTCCAGCGGCAGTCCGAGCCGCCGGAAGTACGCCGGGTACTTGATCTCCGGCAGTACGCCGATCGGCCGCCCGAGCCGGAGTGACTCCTGCCGGGCCAGTGCCACCACCTCGTCGAAGGTGGGGATCGTCTCCAGCCCGTCGTACGCCGTGTTGCCGGCCCGCAGCGCGGGCATCCGCTCCCGCGCCCGGAGCTGCCGCAGCTCCTCGTACGTGAAGTCCTCGACGAACCAGCCGGTCACCGCGGTGCCGTCGACGATCTTGGTGACCTTGCGGTCCGCGAACACCGGGTGGTCGGCGACGTCCGTCGTACCGGAGATCTCGTTCTCGTGCCGGCAGACCAGGACGCCGTCGAGGGTGGCGACCAGGTCCGGTTCCAGGTAGTCGGCTCCCTGGGCCGCAGCCAGGCGGTAAGCCGCCGGCGTGTGTTCCGGGCGGTAGCCACTCGCTCCCCGATGCGCGATCACCAGCATGGATCCAGGACAGGCGGCCGACATGGCGGCCCGGGAACTCGTTGCCCAACGCAAGGTGAAGGTCTTTTGATGCGCGGGGAGACCGTGGCGGCACGCACCGTGACGGTCCCCAGGTGCGAGTAATTCGCATGCGGAACGTCGGTGGCCACACCTAGCCTGAGGGGGCCATGAGACAGCTGCCCCTCGCCGATCCCGGCGTTCCCGACCACCGCTCGCCGACCCGTTACCTGCTCTGGGTCGCGCGCGGTCAGTCGCGCACGCTCGCCGGCGGGATGGCGTTCGGCATCCTGTGGATGGGTGCGCAGGCGTTCATTCCGGCGATCCTCGGCAAGGCGATCGACGAGGGCATCGCCGCGCGCGACGGCGACCGGCTGCTGCAGTGGACCGCGGTGCTGTTCGCGGTCGGCGTGGTGCAGGCGCTGGCCGGCATCATGCGGCACCGGTTCGCGGTGACGAACTGGCTGATGGCCGCCTACCGCACGGTCCAGGTGGTGACCCGGAAGTCGGCCGACCTCGGCGCGACCCTGCCGAAGAACCTGGCCACCGGCGAGGTGGTCAGCATCGGCGCCGGCGACCTCGCCTACATCGGCAACCTGATGGAGATCTCGGCCCGGTTCAGCGGCGCGATCGTGGCGTTCGTGGTGGTCGCCGCGATCCTGCTCTCCACCTCGACCACGCTCGGCCTGGTGGTGCTGATCGGCGTGCCGGTGATGCTGTTCTGCCTCGGCCCGATGCTGCGGCCGCTGCACCGGCGGCAGTCCGCGCAACGCGAAGCGGTCGGCGAGCTGAACTCGCTCGGCTCGGACATCGTGGCCGGTCTGCGCGTGCTGCGTGGCATCGGCGGCGAGGAGTCGTTCTCCCGGCGGTACCGCGGTGAGTCGCAGCAGGTCCGGCAGGCCGGTGTGCGGGTCGCCAGGATCCAGTCCGTGCTGGACGCCGCGCAGGTGCTGCTGCCTGGTGTGTTCGTCGTCCTCGTGGTCGGCATCGGCGCACACTTCGCCTTGCGCGGCACGCTGAGCGCAGGCTCGCTCGTCGCCTTCTACGGCTACGCGACGTTCCTGGTGCTGCCGCTGCGCACCGCCACCGAGTTCGCCAACCAGTTGATGCGCGGTCTGGTCGCCGCACGCCGCGTGATCCGCGTGCTGGCGCTGCAGCCCGACATCACCGAGCCGGTGCAGCCCGTGCGGCTGCCGGACGGCGGCGACCTGGTCGACCCGGTCTCCGGGATCCGGGCCCGCGACGGCCTGCTCACGGCGATCGTCTCGGCCGAGCCGGACACCTACAACACGCTGGCCGACCGCCTGGGTCGGTACGACGAGACCAGCGAGGTGCGGTACGGCGGAGTGACCCTGGCCAGCGCGACTCGTGAGGACATCCGGCGGCGGATCCTGGTGAGCGACACCGGTTCCCAACTGTTCACCGGGACGTTGCGCGAAGAGCTGGACCCGGACAACTGCCGTACCGACGAAGAAGTCATGGCAGCGATGCGCACGGCGTCTGCCGAGGACGTGCTCGTCGCGTTGACCGACGGGCTCGACTCCGAGGTGGAGGAGAAGGGCCGGTCGTTCTCCGGCGGCCAGCGGCAGCGGCTCGTGCTGGTCCGCGCGCTGCTGGCCGACCCGTCGGTGCTGGTGCTGGTCGAGCCGACCTCCGCGGTCGACGCGCACACCGAGGCGCGGATCGCGGACCGGCTGCGCGACCACCGGGCCGGGCGCACCACCGTCGTACTGACCGCCAGCCCGCTGCTGCTGGACCGGGTCGACGAGGTGATCTTCGTCGCCGCCGGCCGAGTGGTCGCCACTGGCAAGCACCGCACGCTGCTCGAGACCGACCCGCAGTACCGCCGGACCGTGACCCGTCAGACCGAAGCGGAGGAGGCGCTCAGATGAGGCAGATCCTCCCGGTCGCGGGTCCCGCCGAGATCCGCCGGCACGCGCGCCGGTTGGCCCGGCGGCACCCGCGCACGCTGCTGGTCGCGCTGCTGCTGCACGGCCTGGCCGCGGTCACCGGCCTGGCCGCGCCGCGGCTGATCGGCGGCCTGGTCGAGGACGTCCAGCGCGGCACGACCGCCGCCAAGGTCAACCAGGTGATCCTGGTGATCGCGGTGTTCATCGTGGCGCAGTCGCTGCTGACCAGATGGGCCCGGTTCAAGTCGTTCGCGCTCGGCGAGCAGGTGCTGGCCGAGCTGCGGGAGGACTTCGTCGACAACGCGCTCGCGCTGCCGATCGGCACGGTCGAGCGGGCCGGCACCGGCGACCTGCTGTCCCGCACCTCGCGGGACGTCGACACGCTGTCGCGGACGGTGCGGTTCGCCGTACCGGAGACGATCATCGCGTTCGTCACCGTGCTGTTCACGGTCGGCGCGACGCTGCTCGTCGGCGTCTGGGTGCTGGTGCCGCTGCTGGCCATGGTGCCGGCGCTCTGGCTGGGCACGTGGTGGTACCTGCGCCGGGCGAAGGACGGCTACCTGCGGGAGAACGCGGCGTACGCGCAGATGACCAGCTCGCTCGCCGAGACGGTCGAGGGCGCCCGTACGGTCGAGGCCCTGCGGCGGTACGACGAGCGCGTCCGACGGACCGATGCCGACATCCGCGGCTCCTACCTTGCCGAGCGATACACGCTGTTCCTGCGCACGATCTACTTCCCGGTGGCCGAGATCGGGTACCTCGTGCCGGTCGTGGGGACGCTGGTGTTCGGCGGCTGGCTGCACATCAACGGTCACGTCTCGCTGGGCGCGGTCACGGCCGCGGTGCTGTACGTCAACCAGCTGATCGACCCGGTCGACCGGTTGCTGTCCTGGCTGGACGAGCTGCAGTCCGGCGGCGCCGCGTTCGCGCGGTTGCTGGGCATCAGCGACGTACAGGACGATCGGACGCCGTCCGGGCGGTCACCTGACGGTGAGCTGGTGGAGGCGAAGGACGTTCGGTTCTCGTACGTCGAGGGTCGCGACGTGCTGCATGGCGTGGATCTGACCATCGAGCCGGGTGAGCGGATCGCGATGGTCGGCCCGTCCGGCGCCGGGAAGTCGACGCTCGGCCGACTCGTCGCGGGGATCCATCCGCCGCGGACGGGTTCGGTGACGGTCGGCGGCGTCGGGATGACCGAGCTGCCGCTGGACGAGCTGCGCAAGCAGGTCGCGCTGGTGACCCAGGAGCACCACGTGTTCGTCGGCACCCTGCGGGACAACCTGTCGATGGCTCGGCCCAGCGCCTCTGACCAGGAGCTGCTGGACGCGCTCGGCGCAGTGGATGCGCGCGAGTGGGCCGAGGCGTTGCCGGACGGCCTGGAGACGCGCGTCGGGTCCGGGCAGCTGGCGTTGTCACCTGCCCAGGCTCAGCAACTGGCGCTGGCGAGACTGGTGCTGGCGGATCCGCACACGCTGGTGCTGGACGAGGCGACGTCGCTCATCGACCCGCGCGCTGCGCGACACATGGAGCGGTCGCTGGCCGCCGTACTGGAAGGCCGGACGGTGATCGCGATCGCGCACCGGCTCTACACGGCGCACGACGCGGACCGGGTCGCGGTGGTCGAGGACGGCCGCATCTCGGAGCTGGGCAGCCACGACGAGCTGGTGGCGCGCCGGGGCTCGTACGCCGCCCTGTGGAACTCCTGGCACGGATAGTTGCTGACAGCAAGAACCCCCGGCGGTCACCTCTGACCGGCGGGGGTTCTGCTCTCTCTACCGTTTGCGCAGCACCAGGACTGCTGAGTCGACATGCGGCGGCGGGGTGAAGGCCTTGCGGGGAAGGCGGAGACCGATCGACGGGTCGTAGTGGCGGAGCCACCGGTTCGCACCAGGCGCGTCACCGCGAGACCACCGGTTCGCCACCGCCCGCTGCAGCACGAGATCGGCCGACACCAGGCGGGAACCCGGCGCCAGCAAGCGCTTCAGCAGTGCGGTGGAGACGTTGTACGGCGGACTCGACACCACCCGGAACGGCCGGGCCGGCAACCGCAGGTCGGCGGCATCGGCACGGACCACCGTGACCGACGCGTCCGCGAACCGGCGGCGCAACCGATCGGCACGGCCGGGGTGGAGCTCGACGGCGATCACCTGGGCTCCGGCCCGGACCAGCGGCGCGGTCAGCGCGCCGAGTCCGGCTCCGACGTCGAGGACGAGCTCACCGGGTCTGACCCCGGCGGCGTCGACGACGCGTTGGGCCCAACGACTATCGAGCGGATGCCATCCCCAGGCACCCCTCGCCTGCCCGGAGGCGGGCACGACGGACCATCACGAAGTACGTAACCATGACCCCGACCCTAGACAGCCGGCCCGCGCGGGTTCAAAGCATTTTCCAGCCCGCGACCGGGCCCGGGACGTGGTACGCGCGGATCAGCTCCGCGCACTCACTGACCGAGGGCCTTCGGTGTGGCACCGAGTGACTTGACAGTCGCCGTCGTACGGCGTTCGGCGCGCTCCAGCCGGGTACGGCGAGCCACGGCCAGCCCCGGCTTCGCGAGCTCCCGCCGTACGTCGAGAACCCGGACCGGCAACGCGTCCGTCATCAGCAGCGGGGCGAACTCGGCGTCGGCCGTGGTCCAGCGGTCGCCGTCGCGTTGGAAGGTGAAGCGGACCAGCATGCCCTCGGCCTTGGTGGTGCTGGGCTCGCGGTGCGCGGCGATCAGGTTGCCGAGACCGTACGCGGCCCACTTGCCGTCGATGTTCTCCATCGGCTGGACGACGTGGGCGTGGTGCCCGAGCAGCAGGTCGATGTTGCTGTCGCCAAGCAGTTGCGGGGCGACCTCGCGCTGCTGGTCGTTGAGCTTGCTCGAGTACTCGGCGCCCCAGTGGCAGCTGACGACCACGATCTCGGCGCCACGGTTGCGCGCCTTCTGCGCCATCGCCTTGATCTTCGGTACGTCGATCTTGCCGGCCCGCCAGGTCTCGCCGTCGGGGTACGGCAGGCCGTTGAAGCCGAAGGTGTAGCTGAGCACGGCGATCTTCACACCACGAACGTCAATGATCGTTGGGGTCTCGGCCTCGTCCGGGGTGCGCGCCATCCCCGCGTGGCGGAGGCCGGCTTGCTCGAGCGTCTTGAGGGTGCGGTCGACCCCGGCCGCGCCGCTGTCGAAGCTGTGGTTGCTGGCTGTCGTACAGACGTCGTACCCGGTCTGCTTGAGGGCCGCGGCGATCTGCGGCGGGCCTTGGAAGAGCGGGTAGCCGCGGTACGGGCCGCCGAGTGGAGCCAGCGGGGTTTCCAGGTGGGCGATCGCGAGGTCGGCGTCCTGGACGATCGGCTTGACGCTGCTCATCACCGGCGCGAAATCCCACCCGCCCTTGCGGCCGTCACGCTTGGCGGTGGTCCACAGGCGCTCGTGCAGCAGTACGTCGCCGGTCGCCACCAAGGTGATCCGGTCGGGCTGATTCGCCTTGTTTTCCTTGGGCTTCGGCTTGGCTTTGGTGTCACTTGCGCTACCTGTGTCGGCGGCGGTGTCCGCGATACAGCCGGTCGTCGCGAACGCTCCCGCTCCGGCGAGCATCGCCCCCAGCACAGCACGACGTCGTACCGCCATTCCAAGCCCCCAAGCTTCGTTCCCCAGTTGCTTGGGAGACGCCGGGGCCGGCGGTTTGGTTCGCGGGTCAGGCGATCAGGTTGGAGTCGTCCTGGGTCTCCGGGTGGTCCGCGCAGGCCGCGACCAGGGCGTCGAGGGACAGGTCCAGGGTCGCGGCGACGGCGGCGACGGTGAACAGCGCCGGGGTCGGGATCCGGCCGGTCTCGATCTTGCGGAGCGTGTCGACGGAGACGCCGCAGGCCGCCGCGACGTCGACCATGCTGCGCTCGCCGCGCGCCTCGCGCAGCAGGGCGCCGAGCTGCCGGCCGCGCTCGCGGTCCCAGCTGGACAGAGGTGGTCGTACCATGACCGTGATAATAGTACCGGTATAGTTATCCGGGAAGGTGCAGTGGCCGAGAGGCCGAGGTCGAGGAGCGGGCATGGTCGAGTTGAAGACTCCGGCGGAGATCGAGCGGATGCGGGCCGCCGGGCGGGCGGTCGCCGGCGCGCTGGCCGCGGTGAAGAAGGAAGCCGCGGTCGGGATGTCGCTGCGCGAGCTCGACGCGGTGGCCCGCGAGGTGCTGCGGTCCGCGGGTGCGGTGTCGCTGTTCGAGGGCTACCAGCCGACCTTCGCGACGACGCCGTTCAGCGGCGTGATCTGCACGTCGGTGAACGACGCCGTACTGCACGGTCTGCCCGGAGACCTCGTGCTTCAGGACGGTGACCTGCTGAACGTGGACTGCGGAGCCTCGGTCGACGGCTGGTGCGCGGACTCGGCGATCAGCTTCTGCGTCGGTACGCCGCGCGCCGAAGACCTCGAGTTGATCGCCACCACCGAGGAGGCCCTGGCGGCCGGGATCGCCGCCGCCGTCCCGGGCAACCGCCTCGGCGACATCGGCGCCGCGATCGGCCGGATCGGCAAGGCGGCCGGCGTCGGCACCAACCTGGACTTCGGCGGCCACGGCATCGGCCGCCGCATGCACGAGGACCCGCACGTCCCCAACAACAGCCGCCCCGGCCGCGGCCTCAAACTCCGCCCCGGCCACGTCTTCGCCATCGAGCCGTGGTTCTGGACCGGCTCCACCACCACCTACGTCATCGACGACGACGGCTGGACCCTCCGCTCCTCCGACGGCACCCGAGGCGCCCACGCCGAACACACCGTAGCCATCACCGAATCCGGCCCCGAAATCCTCACCCTCGCGTAATCCCCCACGCGCCCGCTACACCGGCGAGGACATCGAGTTCGTGTTCGGCGACTCGATCGCCGGGCCGGTCCGACGGCGGCGGCGGCGGAACCAGCCTGGTCCCCCGGGCACCGCGACCCTGGTCAAGCTCCCCTCCGCCTTACGGATCGGATCGGCCAACCGGCAATCCCGTTGACCGCCGTGGCCTTCGCGTGTGCACTCCTTTATCGCGCTGGGGGTGTGGTTCTTGTTCCTTTCCCGCGGACCTGTCACGTTGTGACCGTGACTTTCGAGGTGAACGGCTACCGCATGTCAGAGCTGATCGAGGACCCTGCCGCAGTCGAGCTCGCGTTGACTCGCCTCGCACAAGTGCTGACCAATGCCCGAACGCACATGCAGCACCTCGGCCGGAACGATCTGGCCGGCCGCCTCGACGAGCTGTCCCGCGAGCTGCAGACAAGCGGAACCGGGATCGACGACACCTTCGACCACGCCCTCCGAGAAGTGACCTCCGCCGCCGCGGATGCATGTGAGCAGGCCTCGGGACCAGACGACCTGCAATCCCCGGACGACCCGAACACCCAGCTCTACAAGGCACTCAGCTGGAGCGTCCTGGACCTGGTCATCATCCGCATCGGCGGCTACGGCACCATCGAGCATCCCGGTGGGAGCGGCCGATGAGCGGCTAGAACAGGGTTTGTTGGTTGGTGTCGGGGGTGGGGGTTGGGGTGCGGTGGTAGGGGTTGCGGAAGCGGGCGGTGGTGGGGTTGGAACGGGTGGATGGGCGTGGAGGGGTGGAGGAACTCGAAGGGGGCATCGGGTCTGCGCGATGGCGGGAGGAGCGGCCGAAGCCGTGTTTGTCGAGGAGGGGGCGGACCTTTGCTTCGAAGGCGTTCTGGTAGCTCGGGGCGGCGTTGACGCCTTGCCTGTAGAGCGATTCGTAGCGCGCAACCAGGTCCGGGCGCTCACGCGCGAGCCACGCCATGAACCACTCCTTGACGCCAGGACGCAGGTGGAGCACGAGAGTGGTGACTCCAGTGGCGCCGGCGTCGGCCAGCTGGCTGAAGAGGAAGTCCAACTGCTCAGCGGAATCGGTCAGCCAGGGCAGGACCGGAGCGACCATGACGCCGCACGGCAGGCCGGCCTCCCGGATGGAGCGGATCAGGTCGAGGCGACCGCGGACGGACGGTACGCCGGGCTCGACCAGCTTGCGTAGCTCCTCGTCCGCCAGCGCCAGCGAGACACCGATGCCGACAGACACCTCCGACGCCGCCGACACCAACAGGTCCAGATCACGCCGGAGCAATGTCCCCTTGGTCAGCACGGACAACGGCGTACCGGAACCCGCCAAGGCCTCGATGATCCCCGGCATCAGCCGATACCGACCCTCGGCCCGCTGATAAGGATCAGTATTGGTGCCCAAGGCAACCTGCTCGCCACGCCAGGACGGCCGGGCGAGCTCTCGCCGCAACACGTCCGCCACGTTCGTCTTCACGACGATCTGACGGTCGAAGTCCTCGCCTTGGTCGAGCTCGAGATAGCTGTGCGTCGGCCTCGCGAAGCAGTACCGGCAGGCGTGCGTGCAGCCGCGGTACGGATTGATCGTCCAGTCGAACGGCAGCGACGTCCCCGGCACCGAGTTCAGCGCCGAGCGCGCCAGCACCTCATGGAAGGTGACACCGCGGAACTCCGGCGTGGTCACCGACCGGACCAGGCCCGCGATCGACCCGAGCCCCGGCAACGTCCCCGGAGTCTCCGCGTCGACCTGCTGACCAGCCCATCTCATGCACCACAGTCGAACATATGTTCCCCAGATCTTCAAGTCGGCCAGGTGCGCACCGAGCTATTCCCGTATACCCTACGGAAATAGCCAGCAAGGGAGGACACAATGACGATCCTGGTGACCGGCGCGACGGGCAGCGTCGGCCGGCTCCTCGTCGACGAGCTCGTGGCGGCAGACGCGCCGGTGCGAGCACTCACCAACAACCCCAGGAAGGCCGCGCTCCCGCAATCCGTCGAGGTCGCGAAGGGCTACCTCGGCAAGCCGGAGACCCTCCCGGCCGCACTGCGCGGCATCGACACCGTCTACCTCGCGCCGCTTCCGGCGTACGTCGACGACTTCGTGGCTGCCGCGCAACAGGCCGGCGTACGTCGGGTCGTC
Organism: Kribbella sp. NPDC002412; assembly: GCF_053592935.1. Taxonomy (NCBI): domain Bacteria; kingdom Bacillati; phylum Actinomycetota; class Actinomycetes; order Propionibacteriales; family Kribbellaceae; genus Kribbella; species Kribbella sp. NPDC002412. The sequence goes on along the minus strand of NZ_JBSFBL010000017.1, from coordinate 29,332 downwards.
GTACTGTCCGGTGAGCCCGCGGAGTACGAAGCGCAAGGCGATCCGGCCGAGTGGCACTACTACAAGGTCGAGCGTGCGATCGAGCAGGGCGGCTTCGAGTGGACGCACCTGCGACCGGGCCAGTTCATGAACAACACCCTCGACTGGGCGGCGTCGATCAAGGCGGAGAACGTCGTCCGCGCGCCCTACCCGGCGGCGGTCCAGACGCCGATCGACCTCAAGGACATCGCCGCCGTCGCCAGAGTCGTCATCAACAGCGAGAGCTACACCGGCCAGAAGCTCACCATGAGCGGGCCGGAAGGGCTGACCGCACCACAGCAGGTTGAGTACATCGCTCAGGCACTCGGCCGCGAGGTGAAGTTCGAGGAGCAGTCCCCTGAGGAGTACATGGCCGTCTGGACGCCGATCGTGGGCACCGAGACCGCACAGTGGCTGCTCGACGGCTTCCGGATGATGGCTGAGCACCCCATGACTCCTGAGCCGACAGTGCAGCAGCTGACCGGTCGCCCGGCGACCACCTACCGCGAGTGGGCGGTAGCCAACGCCGACGCGTTCCGCTGACACATGGGACGCTGTGCACTGTGACAGTGCGGCACAGCGGTGGAGGCCAGCCCGAGCGCACGCTCGCCCTGCTCTGGCGGAACCAGCGAGAGCGGGTACGGCGCACCGCCGGCCGGCGCCCGTCGCTGGACGTCGACGGAGTGGTGCGAGCCGGCATCCAGTTGGCCGACGAGCGTGGACTCGAGGCAGCCTCCATGGGCGGAGTCGCAAAGGCACTAAGTGTAGGCACGATGACGCTCTACACCTACGTGCCGTCCAAGGAAGAGCTGCTGGACCTCATGGTCGACGAGGCCCTGGCTGAGCGGCAGCTACCAGGACCTGGCGAGCCCAGACCGTCGGACTGGCGCGAGCAGGTGGAGGTGTACTCCGAGCAGACCAGAGCGATGTACGAACGCCACCCCTGGCTGGCCCGCGTCTCCACCGTCCGCCCACCCGTCGGGCCCGGCATGCTGGCCGGCCGCGAGTACCTGCTCTCCACGCTGCTCCCACTCAGCCTCAGCCCACGCGACACGAACACAGCCGCGCTCGCCATCACGACGTACGTCGACTCCGCAGCCGGACTGCTGGCCGAGAACGAGCTGGTCGAGCGCGCCACCGGGCAGAGCAACGAGGCGTGGTGGTACGACCGCAACGACCTCTGGGAGACGTACTTCGACGTCGAAAGACATCCCGCGATGACGGCCATCTGGAACGCGAACGGCTACCAGGAGACCGTCCGCGAGGCCGCCACCGACGCGTACCGCTACGGCCTCGACCGCCTCCTCGACGGGATCGAGGCCCAGGCGAAACCCCTATAGATCAAGGGAGATCCAGGCGGGATCGTGATCGGTCCCGTCCCGTGCGAGCTTGCGGCGCCGGCCGATGAACGCGTCCCGCAACCGCGGCGCCAGCGCCGGTGACAGCCAGATCTGGTCGATCAGGTCGAACGTCCGCGGCTGCCCGGACTCCTTGAACGTCGACGTCCAGGCCGGGTTCGCCGGCAGCTCGACGGTCGTCGTGACCGTGCCGACCTCGGTCGGTGTCAGCAGCGCGTTCACCATCCCGGCCTTATGGTACGCCGCCAGCGCGGGCGAGTCCGGGGTGTCGTTCATGTCGCCGCAGAGCAGGAACCGCTGCCGGGTGCTGGTCCGCTGCGCGATGATCCGCATGATCGTGTCCGCCTGCTGGGTCCGCAGCAGCTGCGCAGCCTCGAACGCCGCGACCGGGTCCTCGACGGTGAAGTCGACGAACTTCGACTTCAGGTGCGTGCCGAACACGGTCAGCACCCTCCGCCCCTGGGCGTCCAGGATCTCCGCCTCGACCAGGTCGCGGGAGAAGATCGGCCGGTCCGGCACGGCCGGGTGGAACGTGCGCTGGTAGCTGGTGACGCCGCCGAGCGGCCGCCTGGACAGGATGCCGATGTCGATGAACCGGGTCGAGTCGTTGCCGTCGATCACCATCACGTGCTCGTAGGCGCCGTTCAGGTGCTCGCGGTTGAACTCGCGCAGTACGTCGGCGTTCTCGACCTCCTGGACGACCCACACGTCGACGTCCGCGGCCAGCAGCCGCTCGGCGACCCGGTTCGTGTCCTCGGGCTTCTTCGCCACCAGCAGCTTGCCGCGGCCGTCCAGCTGCAACCGGCGGCGGTGCTCGTCGTCGAACGTGTACGTCGCCGGCACCGAGCTGGTGCCCTGCGCGAGCACGTCCACGGCACCCGCGAAGTTCCAGCGGTCGAACAGGTTGTTGAGGTTGAACGTCCCCACCGTCAGCGTCATGTCACCCACCCCTTCCGACAGACGAACTACTCCTGAAAGTACGCCGTTCGCCACCGCCCGTCACCAACTCGAAGCGAACAGTCGCCGACTTCCGGGTGGGCCCCCGGAATGCCGTAGGTTGCCCGGGTGAGCGAGAACTTCCAGGTCGATCTGCAAGGAATCGTCGACCTGCTGAGCAACCACCTGTACAGCAGCCCGCGGGTGTACCTGCGGGAGTTGCTGCAGAACGCGGTCGACGCGATCACCGCCCGGCAGGCCACGGATCCCGAGGCGCCGAAGCGGATCGAGGTGCGGACGGCGGACGACGTGCTGACCATCAGCGACACCGGGATCGGGCTGCGGCCGGACGAGGTCCGGGAGCTACTGGCGACGATCGGCCGGAGCTCGAAACGCGACGAGATCGGGTTCGCGCGGACCGAGTTCCTCGGCCAGTTCGGTATCGGCCTGCTGTCCGCGTTCATGGTCGCCGACGAGATCGAGGTCGTCACCCAGCCGGCCGGCGGCCCGGCGACCCGTTGGATCGGTACGGCGGACGGCCGCTACACGATCGCGGACACCGCGGACCGCGCCGAGGTCGGTACGACGGTCACGCTCAAGGCCCGGCGTGGTGCGGAGCAGTGGTACAAGCAGGCCACGGTGGTCGAGCTGATCCGGTTGTTCGGCGCGCTGCTGCCGATCGAGATCCGCGTGGACGACGAGCAGGTCACCGACGGCAAGGCGCCCTGGGAGGGCGCCGGCGTGGCCGACCTGGTCGGCTACGCCCAGGACAAGCTCGGGTTCACGCCGTTCGACGTGATCCACCTGAACAACCCGGCCGCCGGGCTCACGGGTGTCGCGTTCGTGCTGCCGTTCGCGGCGAACCCGGCCGAGCGCGCGACGCACCGCGTCTACCTGAAGCGGATGCTGCTCGCGGAGAACGTCGAAGGGCTGCTGCCGGACTGGGCGTTCTTCGTGCGCGCAGTCATCGACACCTCCGAGCTGCGCCCGACCGCGAGCCGGGAGGCACTGTTCGACGACGGCAACCTCGAGGCCACTCGGGAAGCGCTCGGCGCGCAGCTGCGTGGCTGGCTGGTCCGGCTGGGCAGCACGGATCCGGGCAAGCTCGACAAGTTCCTGGGCATCCACCAGCTCGGTGTGAAGGCCCTTGCGCTGCACGACGACGAGATGCTCCGGCTGGTCCACCGCTGGCTGCGCTTCGAGACGAACCATGGCCGCATGACGACCGCAGAGCTCCAGGAACGTACTGGTGAGATCCGGTACGTCGCCACTATCGAGGAGTTCCGCCAGCTGGCCGCAGTGGCTGCCGCACAGCAGATCACTGTGGTGAACGGGGGCTATACCTACGACAGCGAGCTTCTGGAGCGGCTGCCGAAGGTAGTGCCGGACCTTGTCACCACCAGGTTCGACCCGACCGAGCTGAGCACCAGCTTCGACAGCCTGGACCCGGACACCGAGCTGCAGCTCCGCCCGTTCGTCCAGCTGGCGCAGGACGCGCTGGACCCGGTCGGCTGCGAGGTGGTGGTCCGTGCGTTCGAGCCGGCCAGTCTGCCCGCGCTCTACCTCGTCGACAGGTCCGCACAGTTCGCCAGAGAGCTTCGCAGTACCAAGGACCGTGCCGACGCGCTGTGGTCGGAGGTGCTCGGCGCACTCGACACCCACGACGACAGCCGTCCGCAGCTGGTGCTGAACCACCGCAGTCCACTGGTACGGCGGATGGCCTCGCTGAACGACCGTGAGCTCGCACAGCTCGCCGTGGAAGGCCTGTACGGGCACGCGCTGATGCTCGGCTACCACCCGATCAGCCCGGCCGACTCCGCGCTGGTGAACCGTTCGTTCCTCGGCCTGCTGGACCAGGCCGTCCCCACGCAGGAGGACCCGACCCGATGAACCAGGACCTGATCGACCGGCTGCAGCGTGCCGAGAGCACGCCGTACGGGAAAGCACGGTCCGCTCTGCTGGAGGACGTCGTACGGCGGGCCGACGCCGACGGCGCGGACGACCTGGCGTTCTACAGCCGGCTGGCGCTGGTGACGGCGTACGTGATGGGTGGGGAGCCGCGGAAGTCGTTGGTGCCGTTCGCCCGGTGCGTGGCGGCCTGGGACGCAGACCCGGGCAAGTACCAGGACTACTCCCACCTCTTCCACTGGTGCTTCAAGTACGCGCCCAGCACGCTGACCAAGTTCCCCGAGGTCCCACTGGACCGTGCGTACGCCGTACTGGACGACATGGAGCGGCGTTGGCAGCTCAGCGGTCACAGCATGCACGCCGTACACCAGCACCGGTGGCTGGTCGCCCACCACATCGGTGACACCGAGGCGGCGGCCGAGCAGTTCCGGTTGTGGTCGACCGCACCGCGCGACGACCTGTCGGACTGCGTCGGCTGCGACCCCACGTCGAAGGTGCACCACCTGACGAGCGTCGGACGTACGGCGGACGCCGTAGCGCTGGCCGTGAACGTGCTGGACGGGCAGCTGACCTGCGCCGAGCAGCCGCAACAGATGCTGACCGCGTTGCTGCCCGCGTACCTTGCCGAAGGCATGTACACCGAGGCGATCGACGCGCACCGGAAGGGCTACCGGCTCCTGCGCAGCCGGGTCGGTGAGCTGAGTGAGCACGCGGACCACGTGGAGTTCCTGGCTCGCACTGGCAATGAGCTGAAGGCAGTGGAGCTGATCGAGCGGCACCTGCCGGAGTTCGACGACCCGCCGTCGCCGTACGCGGAGATGACGTTCGCTGCGGCGGCCGCGCACGCGCTCGGGCGGGTGGATGGGCTGATGATCCGGCTGCCGAAGGCTGACTCCGTGCCGGCGGCAGAGCTGAGTGAGATGTTGGCTGGGCGGGCGCTGGAGCTGGCCGCGCAGTTCGATGCGCGGAACGGCACGACTCACCGCAGCTCGTTGATCCAGGGGATGCTGACGGCTGAGCCGTGGGTGGAGTACCTGCCGCTGTCGGAGACGGCTCGGCGGGCGCAGGTGGTCAAGGCTGCCGCTCAGCAGGCGGAGCCGGAGCAGGCCGACGTGGAGCAGCCTGCGCCGACTGGCCGTGGCTGGCTGGACCGGGCCGAGGAGGCCTGGCAGAAGGCTCAGCCGGAGGAGGCGGAGGCCGCGTGGCGTGCCTTCGAGCAGGAGGTGCCGGAGAGCGAGTGGACCCCAGTGGACCGGGCGCGGGTGTTGGACGGTCGCGGTCTGGTTGCGCACGACCAGGCGGAGATTGCACTGGAGGCGTGGCGCGAGGCGCTGGCGTTGTACGCCGAGGCGGGCGAGGAGGTCCGCGTACTGCGCGACCGCGGTCGCATCGGCCGGCTGCTGTGTGAGACCGGCCAGCTCGACGAGGGCCTTGCGACCGGTGAGGAGCCGATTCGCTGGCTGGTGGCCAACGACGAACCACAGCGTCGCGGGCACTGGCAGTACTCGCTGGCGACCATGTACGCGCAGGCCGGCCGGCTGGAGGACGCCGTACGCGAGCTGGCTGAGCTCCGCGAGCGTACTGACATCGAGGAAGACCTGCGGGCGGGTGGAGCGATCCTGGAGTGCAACCTGCTCGCGAACCTGGGGCGCTTCGAGGAGGCGGAGGCTGCTGCGACGGTTGGTCTTGGTACGCCGTCTGATCTGGCGCGGTCGTTCGCGTACAAGCAGCGTGGGCGGCTTCGGCTCGAGCTAGAGCGTCCGGCCGAGGCAGTCGAGGACCTGGTCGAGGCGGTGGCGCTGGCGGTGGGGACGCCTGAGCTGGATGTGCACGTGGCGTTGACCCAGCTCGAGCTGGCTCGTGCCTACCTGCTGACCGGGCGCCCGTTGGAGGCGGCTGAGACCGCTGAGGAGGCGCTGCCGGGGCTCGGGAGCAGTCCGGAGCTTGCTGAGCCGCTGGCGGACGCGCGTGGTGTGCTGATCGATGCCTACAAGGCACTGGGTGAGCTGCAGGCTGCGCTGACGAAGGTTGGCGAGCTGCTGGCCGCGGCGCCTGAGGAGGCGCACCCGGCGTGGTTGGGCATGGTGCGGCAGGACGAGGGGATGTTGCTGAGCCAGCTCGACCGCGACGAGGAGGCAGTCGACGCTCTGGTGGCGGCTGCTGCGTACTACGAGGCCGGTGAGCAGCCGGTGGAGCAGGCGCAGGCCATCCGGCTGGCGGCGCAGTCGGCGCGCTATGCGGGCAACTTCACGCAGGCGGTGGAGCTGGTCGAGCGGGCACGCCCGTTGCTGGAGGCGCTGCCGTCGGCTGACCAGCGCGTGCTCTTCCAGACTGCCGGCATCCACTGGGATCTTGCGGTGATCGCGCTACAGCAAGGCGAGACGGAGACCGCCGTACAGCACGCCACGCAGGCCGCCGAGCACTACGAACGAGGCGGCTTCGAGGACCAGCACACCAACGCGCGGTTGCTGGTCGCCGAGCACGGCACCACCGACGAGAAGCTGGTCGAGCAGATCTTCACCACTCTCCCGACCGGCCACGACCTCTGGCACCGCGCGGGCTGGCTCCTGGTCGACCGTCTGCGCACCCAGGGGCGGGAGCAGGAAGCCACAACCTTGGAGTCCCGCCTGACCGAGTAGTTGACCCACGCGTGCTGCGCCGCGCTCCTCTCGTCATGCGCGGCCTCACGTCGGGGAACCCTGCGCGCCAACCTGTCGCACGAAGGCGCAAGGCCGTGACCAAGTGGTCACGGCCTTGTGGCTGTCTACCTACTGCTCTGCTTCCAGCTACTCCCACTCGATGGTGCCTGGGGGCTTGCTGGTGATGTCGACGGTTACCCGGTTGATCTCGTTGACCTCGTTGGTGATGCGGGTGGAGATGCGTTCGAGGACGTCGTACGGGAGGCGGGCCCAGTCGGCGGTCATGGCGTCTTCGCTGGTGACCGGGCGGAGGACGACCGGGTGGCCGTAGGTGCGGCCGTCGCCCTGGACGCCGACCGAGCGGACGTCGGCCAGCAGGACGACCGGGAACTGCCAGATGTCGCGGTCCAGGCCCGCCGCGGTGAGCTCGGTGCGGGCGATCAGGTCGGCGGCGCGCAGGATGTCGAGGCGGTCCTTGGTGACCTCGCCGATGATGCGGATGCTCAGGCCGGGGCCGGGGAACGGGTGCCGGTAGACCATCGCCTCCGGCAGGCCGACGGCCAGGCCCAGCTCGCGGACCTCGTCCTTGAACAGGGTGCGCAGCGGCTCGATCAGGCTGAACTGCAGGTCGTCGGGCAGACCGCCGACGTTGTGGTGCGACTTGATGTTCGCGGCACCCGCGCCGCCACCGGACTCGACCACGTCGGGGTACAGCGTGCCCTGGACCAGGAACTCGATGTGCCGCTCGGCGTCCACCTTGCGGGCGGTCGCCTCGAAGGTCCGGATGAACTCGCGGCCGACGATCTTCCGCTTCTGCTCGGGGTCGGTCACGCCGGCCAGCGCGCCGAGGAACTGGTCCTCCGCGTCGACCACCTCGAGCCGGATCCCGGTCGCGGCGACGAAGTCCTTCTCGATCTGCTCCGACTCACCGGCGCGCTGCAGGCCGTGGTCGACGTACACGCACGTGAGCTGGTCGCCGATCGCCTTGTGCACCAGGGCCGCCGCGACCGCGGAGTCGACGCCGCCGGACAGCGCGCACAGCACCTGCTTGTCGCCGACCTGCCGGCGGATCAGCTCGACCTGCTCCTCCACGACGTTCGTGGTGGTCCAGTCGCCGTGGCAGCCGGCGATGTCGTACAGGAAGTGTTCGAGCACGGCCTGCCCGGCCTGCGAGTGCAGGACCTCCGGGTGCCACTGCACACCGGCGAGCTGACGCTCCAGGTCCTCGAACGCCGCGACGGGGGCGCCCTCGGACGCAGCCAGTACGGCGAAGCCGGCCGGCGGCGCGTGGACCGCGTCGCCGTGCGACATCCAGACGTTGAGGTCCTCGGGGATCCCGGCCAGCAGCCTGCCCGCCGAGCCCACCGTGACCGGGGTCCGGCCGAACTCGCGCAGCCCGGTCCGGCGGACCTCGCCGCCGAGCGTCTGCGCCATCGCCTGGAACCCGTAGCAGATCCCGAACGCCGGCACCCCGGCCTCGAACAGCCCGGAGTCGACCCGCGGCGCCCCCTCGGCGTACACCGACTGCGGACCGCCGGACAGGATGATCGCCTTCGGGTTCCGGGTCAGCATCTCCTCGACCGGCATCGAGTGCGGCACGATCTCGGAGTACACCTTGGCCTCGCGGACCCGGCGCGCGATCAGCTGCGCGTACTGCGCCCCGAAGTCGACGACCAGTACCAACTCATGCTCGCTCACCCGCAAAGCCTATCGGTGCAGGTCAGCAGGGCTGTAATCCGCCGTCCGGAGCGGCTCGTTGGTGATGTGGAGGCCGGGGAAGCGGCGGCGCATGGCGGCCTCGTGGCGGTCGGCGGAGGCGGGCTCGCCGATGTAGTCGGCGATCAGGTGGCGGCCGAACCACAGGCGCACCCGGCGGCGAGGTGGGAAGCTCACCCGCGGGACGCTATCGCCGCCAGTTGTCGCTCGTATTACTCCGCGTTACGGCCCGAAGTCGCTTCGGCGCTCTGAATGACAGGAGGTCGATCATGGGCGGCTCTTCCACCAGTTGTACGGCGGCCAGCAACTCTGCGGCGCATTCGAGGGCGACCCGGGCCTCGAGGCGTGCCAGCCCGGCGCCGAGGCACCGGTGAATGCCAACCCCGAAGGCGAGGTCCGCAGGTCCGCCGTTGCCGGTCAGCCCGAGCAGGACGGGAGCCGCGGCCGGTAGCTCGACCTCGCCGACCGCAGCAGCCCTCGCCGTGACTCGGCGCCAGGTAGGCACCGAGGAGGCCTCCCGCAACACCTCCTCGACCACTTCAGCAGGCTCCACCGACCTCCCGAGGCACCGCTGAAAGGCAGTGGAGATGAGTTGGGTCGTTGTTTCCTGGCCGGCGATCAGGAGGAAGTAGGCGACGGCGCAGACTTCCTCGTCGGTGAGGCCGAGGGCGACCAGTACGCCGAACAGGTCGTCACCCGGTATTCGGCGGGCGGCGGTCGTGCGGGCGCGGAGCCAGGTGTAGAACTCGGCTGCAGTGTGGGCGAGTTCCAGTTGGCGGTCCTCGTCGGGCCAGCCCCAGAAGAGTTCCAGGGAGTCTTGGCTCCAGGACTTGAGGGACGGTACGTCGACATCGCGGAGGCCGAGCATGTGGAGGAGTACAAGGGCGGGCGGCTCGGCGGCGATTGTTTCGACCAGGTCGATCTGCTCGCCGGCGGTCAGGGCGGACGTCGCCGCGGCGACCCGGGCGGAGACGAGTGATCGGGTCAGGGGCTCGACGGCCGCGACGCGGGCGGGGCTGAAGAAGCGGGCGACTGCTGCACGGATCGGGCGGTGGGACTCGCCTGCGTTGTTCGCGAGCGTCGGCGGGAGTGCAAAGCCGACCGCCGACAGGACCCGCAGCGCCTTCACCGACAACGGCGTGTGCGCCAGTACGGCGTTGTCCGGCCGGAACGTCTCCGGGTCCAGCAACACCTCCCGGGCAAGCACCGGGTCGTCGACCACCCAGTACCCGAGCTTCTCGTCGTACCGCGCAGGACAGCCGGTCACGCGAACCAGCCCGGGGCGGCGCTCGCGAAATCCGCCAGTTGACCGGCGCCGGCCGGGATGCGAGCGATCACCGGTACGCCGGTCGTCGTCGGCAGATCCTCGAGGTTGCACTGCTCGGCCAGGTCGGGCTCGTCCGGCCAGGAGCCGATGATCAGCCCCTCGATCGGAAGGTTGCGGCGGCGCAACGCCTCGACCGTGAGACCGGTGTGGTTGAGCGTGCCGAGCCCGGAGCGGGTGACCACCACGAACCCGAAAGGCGTGGTCAGGTGAGCAGCGAGGTCAGCCAGACCCCGGCCCTCCGCATCGAGACCGACGAGCAGGCCGCCAGCCCCTTCGACGAGGACGGTGTCGTGGGTCGCGGCCAGGTTGTCGATCAGCTTGGCATGATCCTCGACGGTGGGCAGCGGGACGCCTTCCCGGCGGGCGGCTGTCGTGGGCGCGAGCGGGTCGCGGAGCCGGATGCCTTCATGGAAGGTGGTCAAGAACCCGGTTAGGCGGCGTACGTCGTCGAGGTCACCAGGCTCTTCGGCGGTCACCCCGGTTTGGGCGGGTTTGACGATGGCGACCGAGCCGGCGGCGGCCGCGCGGACAGCTAGGGCTGCGGTGGCGATCGTCTTGCCTACGCCGGTGTCCGTGCCGGTGACGATGATGATCATGAGACCTGGCCGATCGCGTCGACCACGACGGTGCAGGCGCGGTCCAGGTCGGCGGGAGTCAATCCCGCGTTGGCGGTCAGGCGCAGGCGGGAGATGCCGTCGGGGACGGACGGCGGGCGGAAGCTGCCCACGCGTACGCCGGCGGCAAGGCAGAGGTCCGCGGCCTGGACGGTCTCGCGTGGGCCGGGCATCGGGACGGAGACGACTGCGCCGGACGGCGGCGGAACGTTGCAGGCTGCCGCGAGTTGGGCAGTCGCGCGGTGGACGGCATCGGGGCGCCCAGGCTCGGCCTGCAACACCTGGAGCGCTGCCAGGGCAGCCGCGCAGGCGGCCGGGTTGAGGCCGGTGTCGTAGATGAACGGCCGCGCCCGATTGACCAGATGCTCACGCAGCAACGACGGGCCGAGGACAGCGCCGCCTTGCGAGGCCAGGGACTTCGACAACGTCATGGTGACAATCACGTGGTCGAGTCCCGCCAGCCCCGCCGCCGCCACCGAACCCCGGCCGCCGCCGGTGACGCCCAGGCCATGGGCCTCGTCCACCAGGAGTACGGCGTCGTGAGCCTGAGCGACAGCGGCGAGCGAGGTCAGCGGCGCCTCGTCGCTCAGCACGCTGAACACAGACTCGGTCATCACCAACGCATGCGGTTCGTTGCGCTCGGCAAGGATTTTCTCTACGGCATCCACGTCGTTGTGCGGGACGACCTCCACGCGCGACCGCGCCAGCCGCCCGGCGTCGATCAGCGAGGCATGCACGTGCTCGTCGGACACGAGCACCGTGCCCGGTCCGCCAAGGGCGGTGACAATGCCCAGGTTGGCAAGGTAGCCGGACGAGAACACCAGCGCCGACTGCTGACCGACGTACGCGGCCAGCGCCGACTCCAGTTGCTCGTGCAAGGCCGTCGTACCGGTGACGAGGCGGGACGCCGTCGAGCCCGTTCCCCAAGTCTGCAAGGCCTCGGCCGCGGCGGAGACCACGCGCGGGTCGCGCGACAGGCCGAGGTAGTCGTTGCCCGCAAGGTCGATCAGGTCATCACCGGCAGACCGAGCGCGGAGCCGGCGGGTGAGGCCCCGCGACTCCAGAGCAGCGGCCTTCGGCGCGAGCCAAGATTCGAGCATCAGCCGACCTCCTGCACCGCGCCGGTGATCGCCGAGGTAATCGTCGCGATCTCCTCGGAGGTGCAGACGTACGGCGGCATCGTGTAGACCAGATCGCGGAACGGCCGCACCCACACGCCCCGCCGCAGTACGGCGTCCGTCATCCGCTTCATGTCGACCGGACCACCCAGTTGGACGACGCCGACCGCACCGATCACGCGGACGTCCTTGACCCCCGGCATCGAGGCCGCAGGCGCCAGGCCGGCCGACAAACCCGCAGAAATCTGAGCAACCCGCCCCGCCCAGTCCTGCGACAGCAGCAGGTCGATCGACGCGAGCGCGACCGCGCAGGCCAACGGGTTCGCCATGAAGGTCGGCCCGTGCATCAGCGCACCGCCCGGACCGTTGGACACGGTGTGCGCGACGTCCGTCGTACACAAGGTCGCAGCCAGCGAGAGGTAGCCGCCGGTGAGCGCCTTGCCGACGCAGAGGATGTCGGGGTCGATCCCCGCGTGCTCGGACGCGAACAGCGTCCCGGTCCGACCGAAGCCAGTGGCGATCTCGTCCAGGATCAGCAGGAACCCATGACGATCAGCGAGGTCACGCAAGACCCGCAAGCACGCTGGGCTGTACGGGTACATCCCGCCCGCGCCCTGCAGGACCGGCTCGACGACGATCGCGGCGATCTCCCCTGCGCGCTCGTCCGCGAGCGCGGTCAGCGCCGCGGTCCAGGCGCGGAGCTCCGGATCGTCGTCCGGGCGATCGAACCCGGCCGGCGGTTGGGGGCCGAACACCTGCTCCTTCAAGGCGCCGGTGAACAGCGAGTGCATCCCGTTCACCGGATCGCACACACTCATCGGCGCGAACGTGTCGCCGTGGTAGCCGCCCCGGACGGTCAGCATCCGGGTGCGTCCACTGTTGCCGCGGGCAACCTGGTACTGCAGGGCGAGCTTGATCGCGACCTCGACCGACACCGAGCCCGAGTCGCAGAAGAACACGTGCCGCAGCGGATCCGGGGTGATCTCGACCAGCCGCTCGGCCAGCCGGATCGCCGGCTCGTGCGTCAGCCCGCCGAACATCACGTGGCTGAAGTCGTCCACCTGGCTCTTCACCGCGGCGTCCAGCACCGGGTTGCGGTAGCCGTGGATCATGCACCACCAGGACGCCATCGCGTCGATCGCCTCGACCGTGCCGCCGGCCTCGTCGTCCAGCCGCAGGCGTACGCCGGACGCACCCCGGACCAGGCGGACCGGCGACGGCTCACTCAGCGAGGAATACGGATGCCAGAGCCGCTCGGCGTCCCGCTGCAGCCATTCACTGGCCACCTCTCGCCACCCCTTCTCACTACCTAGCTGGACAGCACTCCATGCACGGAGCAACGTGCTGACCACCCCATCGGGTGGACTTGGACGATCATCCGCCGCCGGCACTCGCCGCAGTAGCGGGGTGGTTCCAGAGCCAGGGCCCGGCGGCAGTCCTCGTGGCTGCCGTCGGCCAGCTCGCGGCCGCAGTGACCGCAGTACACGAGCGTGGTCACAGCGTCTTCTGGAGTTCCTTGACCGGCATCTTCAGCTCGGCCAGCAGGTCGAGGTCGGCGGTCGCCGGGCGGCCGAGGGTGGTCAGGTAGTTGCCGACGATGACGGCGTTGATCCCGCCGAGCAGGCCGTCGCGGGTGCCCAGGTCGCCCAGGGTCAGCTCGCGGCCGCCGGCGTACCGGAGCACTGTCCGCGGCATCGCGAGCCGGAACGCGGCGATCGTGCGCAGCGCGTCCTTGCCGTCCATGATCTCCAGGTCGCCGAACGGCGTCCCCGGCCGCGGGTTGAGGAAGTTCAGCGGCACCTCGTGCGGGTCCAGCTCGGCCAGCTGCGCGGCCAGCTCGGCGCGCTGCTCGAGGGTTTCTCCCATCCCGACCAGGCCGCCGCAGCACAGCTCCATGCCGGATTCCTTGACCATCAGGCAGGTGTCCCAGCGCTCCTCGAAGGAGTGCGTGGTGACGACGTCGCCGAAGTACGACCGGGCCGACTCGAGGTTGTGGTTGTAGCGGTGCACGCCCATTGCCTTGAGCTCGTCGACCTGCTCCTGGGTCAGCATGCCGAGCGAGCAGGCGATGTTGATGTCGACCTCGGCGTTGATCGCCTCGATGCCGGCCTTCACCTGCGACATCAGCCGCTGGTCCGGACCGCGGACGGCGGCCACGATGCAGAACTCGGTCGCGCCGGTCTTCGCGGTCTCCTTGGCGGCCTCGACCAGCTCCGGGATGTTCAGCCAGACCGAGCGCACCGGCGAGGTGAACTGACCGGACTGGGAGCAGAAGTGGCAGTCCTCCGGGCAGCCGCCGGTCTTCAGCGAGATGATCCCCTCGACCTCGACCTCCTCGCCGCACCACTTGACCCGCACCTCGTGCGCGAGCGCGAGCAGGCCGGCCAGCTGGTCGTCCGGTGATTGCAGGACCTCGACCAGCTGTTCCTGGGAAAGGCCGACGCCCTGCTCCAGAACCTGCTCCCGGGCCACCTCGAGGATGTCGCTCATCGTTCTCCTGCCTCATCTGACGGTCCGGCCCACAGTAAGTCAGCCGGCCGCCGCCGGGCTGCGAGGGGCGTCACGTGGAACACCCCGGACCCAGGTGACTCAGCACTCTCCGCAGCCCTCAGAAAACTTTCTGGAATTTTCCGCGGAACCTCGTAACCCCCCGTAGAAGGGCTCGTTGATGTGTGCAGAGGCGGTTACCGCAGGGAAGACCGCCACTCGGTTACAGGGAGCAACGAAAAGCCGATCATTACGATCAGCACGCAGAGTGGTCACAACCACTCGCGAAACCTCGAAACTCTCCGGATCGGATGTAAAGTGGGGTACCAAGAGCTCGGGTCGCCAGCTGTGGTTGGTGACCCGATCCCAAAGCGCCGGGCGCCTCACCCCGGCTTGAGTGGGTCCCTCGGGAAACGATTTGGGCGGAAACGTTCCCGAGGGACCTGCTCCCTTTTCTGGGCCCTTTACCGAAATGGGCCGGCCTCGCAAATCACACCAACCTCAGCAGCCCCACGAGTTTGCTGAGGTTTCTTCATTTCACCTGACTGCCGGTGAACTATTGTCGTTGTGTTACGGCTTCGTCACAGACTGCTTCGGGACGATCGGGAGCCGCAGCGCCCCCGGCGCATCGGCCGGTACGACGGGATGCCCGGGCTTCACCGGTTGCACCCGCCGGTACGCCGATCCGACCGGCGGCCGGACGTCGGCCTCGCCCTTGTTCGGCCAGAACGAGAGCGCCCGCTCGGCCTGCGCGGTGATGGTCAGCGACGGGTTCACGCCGAGGTTCGCCGAGATCGTCGACCCGTCCAGGATGTGCAGGCCGTCGTACCCGTAGACCCGGTGGTACGGGTCCACCACGCCGGTCTCGGCCGAGTCGCCGATCGCGCAGCCGCCGATGAAGTGCGCCGTCATCGGCACGTTGAACGGCTCGCCGATGGTCCCGCCCGGCGTGCCGTTCATCAGCTTCGCCATCCGCCGGACCACCTGGTTCGCGACCGGGATCCAGGACGGGTTCGGGGCGCCGTGCCCCTGCTTCGACGTCAGCCGCCAGCGGCCGAACCGGTCCCGCCGGCCGAAGGTGGTGATCGAGTTGTCCGCGGTCTGCATCACCAGCGCGATCACGGTCCGCTCGGACCAGTGCCTGAGGTCGTACAGCCGGCGGATGTTCTTCCGCTGGACGCCGAGCTCGCGCAGCCAGGTCCGCCACCGCGGGCGGTCCCCGTCGCCGTCGGTCAGCACGGTCTGCAGCAGCGACATCGCGTTGCTGCCCTTGCCGTACCGGACCGGCTCGATGTGGGTGATGTCGTCGGGGTGGAACGACGAGGTGATCGCGACCCCGCGGCTGTAGTCGACGTCGCGGTCCCGCGCGATGGCCCCGAGCAGCGACTCGGAGTTGGTCCGGGTCAGCACGCCGAGCCGGTCGGACAGCCGCGGCAGTTTGCCCTCGTCCCGGAGCCGGTGCAGGAGTTTCGCCGTACCCAGGGCGGACGCGGCGAAGACCACCTGCTGGGCGGTGAACCGGCGCGTGCTCTTCCGGTTCGAGGTACGGCGGGTGTCGACGGCGTACCCGCCGTTCGGCAGCGGCTCGACCGAGGTGACCGTGGTCATCGGGTAGACCGCGGCGCCGGCCTTCTCGGCCAGGTAGAGGTAGTTCTTCGTCAGCGTGTTCTTCGCGTTGTGCCGGCAGCCGGTCATGCACTCGCCGCAGTCGATGCAGCCGGTGCGGCGGGGGCCGGCGCCGCCGAAGTACGGGTCGTCGACCTCGACACCGGGCTCGCCGAAGAAGACGCCGACCGGGGTCGGGTGGAAGGTCTCGCCCACCCCCATGTCGTCGGCGACCTGCTTCATCACCTCGTCGGCGGGCGTGAAGTGCGGGTACGTCGTGACGCCGAGCATCCGCTTGGCCTGGTCGTAGTACGGCGCGAGCTCGGACTTCCAGTCGGTGATGTGCGCCCACTGGCGGTCGGTGTAGAACGCGGGCAGCGGCTCGTACAGGGTGTTCGCGTAGACCAGGCTGCCGCCGCCGACCCCGGCGCCGGACAGGATGATCACGTCCCGCAGCGCGCTGATCCGCTGGATGCCGTACCAGCCGAGCTTCGGCGCGAACAGGAACCGGCTCTTGTCCCACGAGTTCTTCGCGAACCCGGCGTCCTCGAACCGCGCCCCCGCCTCCAGTACGGCGACCTTGTAGCCCTTCTCGGTCAACCGCAAGGCGCTGACGCTGCCACCGAACCCCGAACCGATGATGACAACGTCGTAGTCGAAGGTCATGCGCGGCCCAGTTTCTTCAGCACCCGCAGGGCGCCGGTGATCAGTTCGGCGTACGCCTCGTCGGAGATGCCGTGCGAAGCGGCGATCGGGAGCACCCGCTGGGTGGCGATCGCCTGCGGGTCGACGTACCGGCGGATGCCCTCGGCGCCCTGGCGGCGGCCGAGGCCGGAGGCCCGCATCCCGCCCATCGGGGTGTCGATCGAGCCGAACGTCGCGCCGTACGCCTCGTTCACGTTGACCGTGCCGGCCACCAGCTGGGCCGCGACCGCCCGCCCGCGCCGGCCGTCCCGGGTCCAGACGCTCGCGTTCAGCCCGTACTCGCCCTCGTTCGCGCGCTGGATCGCCTCCGACTCGTCGGAGAACCGGTAGATCGACACCACCGGCCCGAACGTCTCGTTGTCGAAGCACTCCATCTCCGGCGTCACCCCGGACAGCACGGTCGGCTCGTAGAACAGCGGGCCGATGTCGGGCCGGGCCTTGCCACCCGCGAGTACGACGGCGCCCTTCGCGCGAGCGTCGTCGACGTGCCGGGTCACGGTCTCCAACTGAGCCTTCGAGATCAGCGTGCCCATGTCGACGTCCCAGCCGGTCCCGGCGGACAGCCGGAGCTTCTTCACCCGGTCGATGAACGCGGTCACGAACGCGTCGTACACCTGGTCGGCGACGTACAGCCGCTCCATCGAGACGCACAACTGGCCGGCGCTCGAGAAGCACGCCCGGACGGCGCCTTCCGCGGCCCGGTTGATGTCGGCGTCCCGCAGGACGAGCATCGGGTTCTTACCGCCGAGCTCCAGGCTGCAGCCGATCAACCGCTCGCCGGCCTGCTTCGCGACCAGCCGGCCGGTCTTGGTCGAGCCGGTGAAGCAGATGTAGTCGGTGTTCTGGATGATCGCGCCGCCCACGGTCGGACCGTCGCCGTTCACCGGCTGCCAGACCTCGCGTGGCAGTCCGGCGTCGTACAGCAGCTCGATCGCCCGGAGCGCGGTCAGCGGGGTCTGGCTGTCGGGCTTGTGGACGACCGCGTTGCCCGCGAGCACGGCCGGGAGACCGTCGGCCATCGCCATGCTGAGCGGGTAGTTCCAGGGCGAGATGACGCCGACGACACCCTTCGGCACGAACCGCTGCTCGGCCCGGGTCAGGATCGGGAACATGCCCAGCTTGCGCTGCGGCTCGAGCAGCTCGGCGGCCTTGCGGCCGTAGTAGCGAGCGGTGAGGGCGACGTGCGCGACCTCCTCGAACGCCTGCTTGCGCGCCTTGCCCGACTCGAGGATCACCAGGTCCACGAGCTCGTGCCGGTGGTCCAGGACCAGGTCGTGGTACCGCAGCAGGATCGCCGCGCGCTCGGCGAGCGGCACCCGACGCCAGGTCTGCTGCGTCCGCCGCGCCGAACGGACCGCCGCGACCACGTCGTCCGGGCTGGACACCGGCAGCGTGGCGATCGGCTGCCCGGTGGCCGGCGCGTACGACGTCCGCACCCCGGCCGAGGCGCGAAGCAGCCCCGACAGCCGGCGAACGACCGACTGATCGGTCGCGTACGACGCGGTCGGGTCGAGCTCGGGATCGGCAGGAATCGAGGTCTGCTCGCTCATAGATCCAGGCTACCTGCCGGTAATACCCATGTCAGTACCGGAAATCGGCCGTGTCAGGCCTAAGTGTTCCACCCGGTAGACCACTAAGCTGAACGGCTGAACCTGCGAAGGGGTGGAACGTCGAGATGGTGGACAGCGGGGGGCTCTGGACGCCTCCTGAGGACGAGCTCGCTGAGGCTCTGCAGACCGCACAGGTGCTGATCGAGGAAGGTCGTGCCGACGAGGCCGGGCCGTACCAGCAACGCGTGATCGAGCTGGCCCGGGAGCGGGCCGAGGGGCACCCGAATCACTACGAGGCCAAGCACCTGATGGCCGCGACGCAGTACGAGCTGGCCGGCTCGCTGAACGCGTCCGGCCGGCACGAGGAAGCGCTTGCCGCTCTCCACGAGGCCCAGCTCGGCTACACCGAGCTCAGCGACGCCGGCGTCCTCGACGCCACCTCCTTCCTGGCCGACGTGCGGGCCCGGCGGGCGATGACCCAGGCGCATCGCGGTCACGGCGCGACCGCCGTACTGGAGATGGACGGCGCGGTGATCGCGTACGGACAGCTCGTCGGCGGCGAGGACGGGCTGAAGCACCAGCCGGACTTCGCCCGGGTGCTGGCGATGAACGCGCTCATCCTGCGGCGGTACGGCGACCCCGCGCTGGCGGTCGCATCCGCTGACGCGGCGACCCAGCTGTTCCTGCAGCTCGCGGACCAGATCAACGAGAGCCCGCAGTCGCTGTCCTACGCGCGCTACCTGTGTACGGCGACCGCCGTGTCGGCCGACGTCCATGCCGCCGAGGGCCGGCTCGACCTGGCGCTGGAGGCGGACGAGGTCGGGCTGACCACCGCCGACACGCTCGCGGACTCGGAGTCGACGACCGACATGCGCACGCTGGTCGCCGCGCTCACCCGGAAGGGCAAGCACCTCGGCGTCGTCGGCCGGATCATGGAAGGCGAGACCTGCCTGCGGACGGCGTTCGACACCGACGCGGAGACCGCTCAACGGGTCACCGAGGAGCTGGACCGCGGCCTGCCGCTGACTCTGGTCGCGGCGCTGGAGAACGCGGAGATCAAGCTCGGGCCGTTCGAGCAGTACCACCGGCTGGTCGCGCTGAGCGAGCCCGCGCCCGGGATGACGCTGGCCACGGTGTCCGGTCGCACCGACCCGGAGTCGGCCGCCGTACGTGCGACCGAGCTTGCTGAGCTGGTCCGGCCGCTGCTGATGCAGGACGTGGACGCCGCGCTCACGCTGGGGATGGAGGCGCACTACCTGTTCGCGATCTCGTCCGAGCGGGAGTCGCAGCGGATGCGGTACGAGACCAGCACCTACGCGCCGATCTGGGCCCAGCTGCTGCTCGACATCTCCGAGGCGTACTACCAGGCGGGCCGGACGGACCTCGCCCTGGACCTGGGCGGTTGGTGCGCGGAGGTCGCGACCGCGCTGATCCCGTTCACCGACGACGACGCGGTGATGAAGGACCTGGCCGGCTCCTGCTACCGGCACCACGGCGACCTGCTCGCCGCCACCGGGGACGTGATGGCGTCCCAGCACGCCCACGAGGCCGCCCAGCAGCTCCAGCTCGGCCGGTAACCTCCGGGTAATTGACGCCTCCCCTCACCAGGCGGACGCTGACGCTTGAGAGGGGGAATCGTCATGCATGTGGTGGAACTGCACAATCGGACGGTCGGCAACTTCGCCAGGTTGGTCGGCGAGGTGGGGCCCGACCAGTGGACCGCTCCGACGCCCTGCACGGACTGGAACGTTCGTGAGCTGGTGAACCACGTCGTCGGCGAGGAGCGCTGGACGGTACCGCTGATGGAGGGCAAGACCATCGCGGAGGTCGGCGACTCGCTGGACGGCGATCTCCTCGGTGACGACCCGGTGGCCGCCGCCGCTGCCGCCGCCCGCGCTGCCCAGGAGGCGGCCGGGGCTTCGATCGAGAAGGTTCACCTGTCGTACGGCGACGAGGATCCGCCGGAGTACTTGCGGCAACTGGCCGCCGACCACCTCGTCCACGGTTGGGACCTGGCGGCGGCGATCGGCGCCGAGGCCCGGCTCGATCCCGAACTGGTGGACGAGGTCGCCACCTGGTTCGCCCAGCGCGCGGATCTCTACCGCTCGGCCGGCATGGTCGCCGATCCGATGGAGGGGTTCACCGACCCGTCCGACCAACTGGTCGGCGCGTTCGGGCGCAACCCGCGCTGGTCGGCGGCGGATTCCGTCGTCGCACAGTTCGGTGCGGCGTTCGACCGGCGGGACATCGAGGCCGTGATGGCGCTGGTCACCGAGGACTGCGTCTTCGAGTCCACGTCACCCGCGCCGGACGGAGTGCGGTTCGAGGGCGCGGCCGCCGTACGCGCGGAGTGGGAGAAGCTGTTCGCGAACACCGACGACCCGCGGTTCGAGACCGAGGAGACCGTCGTGCTGGGTGACCGTGGGGTGGTGCGCTGGACGTACTCGTGGCGGGAGCCGTCGGGTCAGCGCGGTCACGTCCGCGGTGTCGACGTACTGCGCCTGCGCGACGGCAAGATCGCGGAGAAGATGTCCTACGTGAAGGGCTAATCCGGTACGTCGGTCTTCAGAGCGCCGACGAACAGGCCGGCCTCGGCCTCGGTCATCCCGGTCTCGGAGACGACCAGGGCGGTGGCCTGGTGGAGCTCGCCCTGCGCCTTGAGGGCGCGGGTGCGCTCGGCCAGGTTCGTGCCGGGCACACGGACGACCGGGGTGTCGGTGACCGGCGGCACGTAGCGTCCGAGCCGGATGTCGTCGACGAGGCCCTTGGCGTTCTTCAGGTCCAGGCCGGTCCGCTCCCGGACCAGCTTCACCGCGTGCACCGATTTCTTCGTGGTGAGCAGGAAACGCACCTGGTCCACGTCGTCAGGGGAGAGTCTGGCCCGCGCGGCGGCGAGGGCAACGTTGTCGGCGTCCTGGTCGCTCCTTCGGCTGAACAGTCCCATGCGGCAATCCTTCCAGAACTCCCCAAGCGACGAGCACCCGGCGCACGTCGCGCCGGCGACCTGGCTCACCCGGCGAGGAGCTTGCGAATCTCCGGCCAGGCAAGGGCTCCGAGCTCCCGATCCGCCTCCTCGGTCCCGCCCCTTGCCATCCGCTGGCCGCCGGCTTTCGGTGTCTCACCAGGGAGGATCAGCCGGTGACCGGCGCGTGCCGCGATGGCGGTGCGGGTGGGCAGTTCGCCCCGCGACAACGCGATCCGCTCCGCGAACTCCGCCGACGGCCAGACCCGATCGTCGCCGCCGGCTGTGAGGAACACCTCACCGCGGATCCGTTCCACCGGGATCCGAGCGGCTTCGGCCTCGGCGGCGTACGTCTGGACGCTCCGGCTGTACAACCCGGTGAAGCTCGGCGGGTCGTCGTCCGGTTCCCACGCCTGGTCGAACGGGACGAACGGAAGTGGTTCGCCCTGCCAGGTCCAGGCCGACGTCTGCTGCCCGTCCTCGATCCAGCCCCACACGTAGGCGCTCGGTGACAGCGCGACCACGGCGTCGATCCGGTCGTCCAGCGCGCCGAGCAGCAGCGCCGCCTCGGCGCCGCGGGACGTGCCCATCACGACGATCCGGTCGTTGCGCTGTTCGAGCTCGTCCAGCGGGAACGTCTCCAGCGGGACCTCGCTGATCTTCTGGTCGAACCATCGAGGCGCGAGTACGTCGTACCCCTCCGCCGCGAGGATCCCGGCCCGCTCCAGGTCCGGCGTACCGCTGGATCCGTGCAGGAGCAGCACGCCGGTCCTCAACCGACGACGACCTCGACTCGCTGGAACTCCTTGAGTTCCGTGTAGCCGGTGGTGGCCATCGCGCGCTTGAGGGCGCCGACCAGGTTCATCGTGCCGTCCGGCACCCAGGACGGGCCGAACAGGATCTGCTCGAGCGTCCCGGTGACACCGACCTCGACCCGCTCGCCGCGGGGCAGATCCGCGTGCCAGGCCTCGGCGCCCCAGTGGTACCCGCCGCCCGGGGCGTCGCTCGCCCGGGCCAGCGGCGAACCGACCATCACCGCGTCGGCACCGCACGCGATCGCCTTCGCCACGTCGCCGGACCGGCCGACCGAACCGTCCGCGATCACGTGCACGTACCGGCCGCCGGACTCGTCCATGTAGTCCCGCCGGGCCGCAGCCACGTCGGCCACCGCGGACGCCATCGGCACCGCGACCCCGAGCACCTTGCGGGTCGTGTGCGCGGCGCCACCGCCGAACCCGACCAGCACGCCGGCTGCCCCGGTCCGCATCAGGTGCAGCGCGGCCTGGTGCGTCGCGCACCCACCGACGATCACCGGTACGTCGAGGTCGTAGATGAACTGCTTGAGGTTGAGCGGCTCGGCCTGACCCGACACGTGCTCGGCCGAGACCGTCGTACCGCGGATGACGAACAGGTCGACGCCCGCGTCCACGACGTGCTTGGCGAACTGCTTGGTCCGCTGCGGCGAGAGCGCGCCGGCCACGGTGACGCCGGAGTCGCGGATCTCCTGGACCCGCTGCGAGATCAGCTCGGGCTTGATCGGCGCGGAGTAGATCTCCTGCAGCCGGTGCGTCGCCTGCTCCTTGCCGAGGGAGGTGATCTCCTCCAGCAGGCTCGACGGGTCCTCGTACCGGGTCCACAGGCCTTCGAGGTTGAGCACACCGAGACCGCCGGCCTTGCCGATCGCGATCGCGGTGGCCGGCGACATCACCGAGTCCATCGGCGCGGCCAGGATCGGCAGCTCGAACCGGTAGGCGTCGATCTGCCAGGCCACCGAGACCTCCTCGGGATCCCGCGTCCGCCGCGACGGCACGATCGCGATGTCGTCAAACGCGAACGCCTGCCGCCCCCGCTTGGCCCGCCCGATCTCAATCTCGTTCATGCCGACAATCTACCGATCTTCCCCGCTTCCCCAGACACCGAGTCCAACCGGCGGCAGAACCACCCGCGCCTCCGCACACTCCCGCACCGACCGCTCAGGCCGCGCCGCGCGAGCCCGCCCCGCAAAGACCACCCCCGCGGGGTGCGCGGGGGTGGTCTGAGGGTCAGCGGCCGGAGTAGTTGGGGGCTTCCACGGTCATTTGGATGTCGTGGGGGTGGGACTCTTGGAGGCCGGCTGAGGTGATGCGGACGAAGCGGCCCTTGTCCTGCAGCTCGGGGACGGTGCGGGAGCCGCAGTAGAACATCGACTGGCGGAGGCCGCCGATCAGCTGGTGGGCGACGGCGGACAGCGGGCCGCGGTACGGGACCTGGCCCTCGACGCCCTCGGCGATCAGCTTCTCGTCGGAGCCGACGTCGCTCTGGAAGTAGCGGTCCTTGGAGTAGGACTTGCGCAGCCCGCCGGCGGACGACATCGCGCCGAGCGAACCCATCCCGCGGTAGGCCTTGAACTGCTTGCCGTTGATGAACACCAGGTCGCCCGGCGACTCCTCGCAACCGGCCAGCAGCGACCCCAGCATGACCGTGTCGGCACCGGCCACGAGGGCCTTGGCGATGTCACCGGAGTACTGCAGGCCGCCGTCGCCGATCACCGGGACTCCGGCCGGCTTGCACGCCAGCGACGCCTCGTAGATCGCGGTGACCTGCGGTACGCCGACGCCGGACACGACCCGCGTCGTACAGATCGAGCCTGGGCCGACGCCCACCTTGACGCCGTCCGCGCCGGCCTCGACGAGCGCCTGGGCGCCCGCGCGGGTGCCGATGTTGCCGCCGATCACGTCCACGCCGCGGGTGGCCGGGTCGGCCTTCAGCTTGCGGATGATCTCGAGCTGGGCCTGGGAGTGACCGTGCGCGGTGTCCACGACCAGCACGTCGACGCCGGCCTCGACCAGGGTCATGGCCCGCTTGTACGCCTCGCCGAAGAAGCCGATCGCGGCGCCGACCATCAGCCGGCCGGTCGCGTCCTTGGTGGACAGCGGGAACTTGTCGCGCTTGACGAAGTCCTTCAGCGTGATCAGGCCGGTCAGCTTGCCGGCGTCGTCGACCAGCGGCAGCTTCTCCACCTTGTGCCGGCTGAGCAGCGCCATCGCGTCGTCGGCGGAGATGCCCTGCTTGCCGGTGATCAGCGGCTGCTTGGTCATCACCTCGTGCACCGGCCGGGACAGATCGGTCTCGAACCGCATGTCGCGGTTGGTGACGATGCCGACCAGGACGCCGGCGTTGTCGACCACCGGCACGCCGGAGATCCGGTACTGCCCGCAGAGCGCGTCGGCCTCGCCGATGCTGGCGTCCGGGCCGATGGTGATCGGCTGCGCGATCATGCCGGACTCGGAGCGCTTGACCAGATCGACCTGCTGGGCCTGGTCCTCGATCGAGAGGTTGCGGTGCAGGACGCCGAGACCGCCCTGCCGGGCCATGGCGATCGCCATCCGGGCCTCGGTGACGGTGTCCATCGCGCTGGACAGCAGCGGGATGTTGACCTCGACGTTGCGGCTCACCCGGGACCGGGTGCTGACCTCGGAGGGGATGACGTCGGACTCGTTGGGCTGCAGCAGCACGTCGTCGAAGGTGAGACCGAGGACGGCGAACTTGTCGGGAACTCCAGCGGGTGTGATGTCCATGGGGAAAACAGGCACCTTTGCACGGCGAGAACGGGACACCATCCTATGCCGCCCGCACCCAACCCCCGAATCCGCCATCCACAGGCGGCCGTCACCCGCCGTACACGCGCCGTACGACGCCCCGCGGAGTCCGCCCGGCACAGGGCCGGGCGGACGGTGTCAGCGGGTGGTCGGCTTGTTGACGACGTCCAGGATCTGGAGGACCTCGGTGGCGTCCGTCGAGCCGTGGGCGCGGGCGATGGCGGCGTGCTTGCCCTCGGCGTACGTGCCGCTGGCGTGCTTGCCCTTGGCGTAGGTCTTCTTCACCGAGCCGGTCACCAGCTTGCCGCTGGAATGCTTCGCCTCCGCCGTCGCGGCGCTGCCGATGAACTCCGTCGCGCTCGGCACCTCGACCGCCGAACCGGTCGGCGTCGGAAGCACGTCCGGCAGGACCTTCTCGATGATCTCGGTGAGGCCCTCCAGCGGCGCGCCGTCGTTCGGCGGCTCCTTCTGGTCCTCAGCCGGGTCGTCGGCCGGCGGCTTGGTGTCACTGGTGTCCGAGCCCTCGTCCGAGGAGTCCTGGCCCGGGCCGGTCTGAGACCCCTGGTCCGATCCGGTGTCGTTGCTCGGCACCGTGGTCGGCGTCGTCGTCGGGTTGTTCCCCGTGTCACCGGTCTGACCGTTCTCAGGCGGCGTGGTCGGCGTCGTCGTCGGGTCCCCGGTCGGCTCGCTCGGCGGCGTGGTCGGGTCCGGCGGCGGCGTGGTCGGGTCGGTCGACGGCTCGGTCGTCGGATCCGTGGACGGCTCGGTCGTCGGGTCCGTGGACGGCTCGGTCGTCGGGTCCGTGGACGGCTCGGTCGTCGGGTCGTCGGCCGGCTTCTCCTCGTCCGTCTTCCCGGTGTCGGTCTGCTCGGCCGGCTTGGTCGTCTCGACCGGCTTCGGGGAGACGATGGTGACGGTCGGGTTCTGCTCGGGCACGACCCGCTGGAGCACCTCCGGCAGGGCGTGCTCGACCGTCGCCGGCGGCGTCGGCGCGACCTTCTCGGCGGCCTTCTCCTCGGCCTCGCGACGCTCTTCCTGCTTCTTCTGGAAGTCCTTGGCGACCTTGACGATCTTCGTCTTGTCGACCACGGGCATGCCGTCGAGCTGCTCCTTCGGGAAGCTGGTCTGCGGGCGGACCGCGTCGACCATCTTCTCGATGACCTTCTCGTACGGCGACAGCGGATCACCGGTCACGGCCGCGGCGACCCCGGAGACCGACAGCGCGGCCACCGCGGCGACCCCGAGCGCCAGACCACGCGCCGCCACCTTGCGGGCGAACGGGTCCGTGACCGGGTTCAGCGCCGCGCAGCGCGCCAGGAAGCTCTCCGGGTCGTCGATCGTCTCCACCGGGAGCTCGTCCTCGACCTCTACCGCGAGCCGTAGCTCGGCCAGCAGCTTCACGGCCGGGTCGTGCTCTCCCGCGGTACGCGTGGACTCCCCACCAGCGGCCAGCAGGTCGAGAAGCGCGTCATCGGCATCGATCGCGTCAAGGTCGAAACGGTCAGCCATGGTTCCCCTCCCCTGCTCCTCGTTCCAGCTGTGCCTCATGCCCCACAAACCCCCTGAGCGTGTTCAACGCTCGATGCTGTGCGACCCTCACCGCCCCCGGTGTCATGCCCAGTGCCCGGCCGGTCTCCTCGGCTGACATCCCCGCTACCACCCGGAGCCGCAGAATCTCCCGCAACTTCTCCGGCAACTTGTCCAGCAGGCCCATGATGTGCTGGACCTCCGAGTGCCGGACTGCGTGCTCCTCCGGCGTCGGTGACTCGTCCGCGCCGTCCGGCAGGTCCGGCGTCGAGACGTCGGCCACCGCGAACGCACGCTGGGCATCGGCGACCTTGCGGGCCGCGATGCCGTAGACGAAAGCCTCGAAGGGCCTCCCCTCATCACGGTACCGGCTGAGCGCGCCGAACACGGCGACACAAACTTCTTGAGCGACGTCGTCGACCATGTCGGCGCCGCCGGGGTACGTCCAGAGCCGGGACCGCACATAGCGGTGAGCCACGGCCCGCACCCTTGTCAACAGGTCGTTGAGAGCTGTCCGGTCGCCTTCGCTCGCAAGCGCGGCAAGATCCCTGAGCTCGACCCGGTCGTGGGTGTGCGGTACTTGGACCTCGGTCACCCCTCGCCCCCTCGTGTTGGACCGGTCAGCCTGAAAGATAGTAAGGCGCTCATCTTCTCTTGCCTAGTGGCAATTCGTGATCGCTCGAGGTTTTTGGTCACGATCTGTCACTACCCGCGGGTTCGGCGATTCGAAGTGGAGTACGGCGGATGCCTGGCCGCCGCCCCAGTCGATGGGGGTGCGACCGGTCTCCCGCCAACCGGCCCGTTGGTAGAGCCCGATCGCGGCGCGGCAGTTGTCGGCGACTTCCAGCGCGACGGGCCGGTCAGCCACCGCCAGCGCGTGCTCCAGCAGCCGGCGCCCCAACCCACCACCGGTCGCCTTCGGATCCACGAACAACCGCTCCACCAGCGCCTTGTCCGGCCCGTCCGCGGTGAGCGCGACGTGACCCGCCGGTCGACCGTCCGCCGCGCTGATCACCCAGGCCCCGAGCATCTCCGGCGGCGTCAACCATCGCGTCGGATCCTCCGGCCAGTTGACCGGGTACCCCGCGGCCTCATGCACCTCCCGCAGGATCTCGACACACCCCGCGAGATCCGCCTCGCGCCGCTCCCGAATCACTCCCCAACCCAACCACACCCGTCGACCGCGGCGTGCGAAGAGCCAGCACGGTGGCAAGCAGCACCAGCGCAGCAGCCGCCAGGTAGCCGGCGCGATACCCGACGGCCGGCTGAGCAGCGACGGCCGCGATCGCAGCGAGCGTGGCGAGGCCGGTCGCCGATCCGAGCTCCTGCGCGGTGTTGAGCAGCCCGGACGCCAGCCCCGAGTCGGCCGCGTCCACCGCGGTCGCGGCGATCATGGTCGGCGCGAACGCCAGACCGTTGCCCAGGGCCACCAGAGTGAGACCGGGCAGCACGTCGGTGAAGTAGCTGCCGTCCGGAGATACGAACGCGAGCAACAGCAGTCCGGCCGTTGTCGTCGCCGTACCCACTGCCATCAGGGGACGCGCTCCGAAGCGGCCGGCCAGCCGACCCGCGTACGGCGAGACCACGAGCACGACCACCGTGATCGGCGCGAACGCGAGCCCCACCTGGAGAGCGGAGTACCCGGTCACGTCCTGGAGGTACAGCGTCGCGAAGAACAGCGCGGCGGCGGTCGTGCCCGCGAGGACCGCGAGTACGCCGTTTCCCGCCTGGACCGCCTGCATTCGCAGCAGGCCGAACCGCACCAGCGGCTCCGGCCGCCGCCGCTCGTGCCACCAGAAGGCAGCCAGTACGACGGCCGCGATCAGCAGGCTCAGCGGCGCACCGATCAAGCCGATGCTGAATGCGGCCACCCCGACGGCGAGGAGGAGTGCCCCGGCAACATCCAACGAAGGCCGATCGGTGGTGCGGTCGTCGGGCAGCCGTCCGGCGAGTGCGAGACCGGCGATGCCGATCGGGAGGTTGATCAGGAAGATCGACTGCCAGCCGAACAGGTCGGTGAGGACACCGCCGAGCACCTGCCCGAGGACGGCGCCGACCGAACCGGCCGATGCCCAGATGCCGAGCGCGCGGTTGCGCTGGTCGCCCTGGAACAGCGACGTGACCAACGCCAGCGCAGTCGGCGAGACCATCGCCGCGCCGGCGCCCTGCAGCACGCGGGCCGCGAAGAGGTGCCAGCCCTCCTGGGACAACGCGGCCAGGGCGGACGCGATGGTGAAGACCAGCAGGCCGATCCGGAAGACGCGGCGCCGTCCGTACAGGTCACCGGCGCGGCCGGCGACGATCAGCAGGCTGCCGAAGGTGAGCGTGTAGGCGATGCCCGCGAGGTGCAGTTGATCGGTGGGGATGCCGAGCGCGGCCTGGATCGTCGGCAGGGCGACGGTCAGTACGACGACATCGACGATCAGCATGACCTGCGCTGCGCACAGAACCGCGAAAGCCGCGACGAGCATGTCGATCTCCTGTTCTACGCCGTAGAATTGCTACTCTACGGCGTAGAATAACCTCGTTCAAGGAGACCTGGATGGCACGGAGAGCCGGACAGCCGCCGTTGCGGCGGGAGGCGATCGTCGCCGCCGCGTTGCGGGTGATCGACGCGGACGGCCTGGACGCGCTGTCCATGCGGCGACTCGGGCGGGAGCTCGGCGTGGATCCGATGGCGATCTACCACCACATCCCGACCAAGGACGACGTCCTCCGGGCGGTGGTGCGCGAGGTGTACGGCGGGCTGCGGGTCGAGCCGGACGGGAAGTCGTGGCGTGAGCAGGTGATCGCGTGGGCGACGGCGTACCGGGCGATGGCGCTCGCGCATCCCAACCTCGCGCTGCGGATCCTGTCGGACCTGGAGTCGGTCGCGATCGCCGCGACCGAGGCGAACGAGTCCCTGTACGCCGCGCTGGACCGAGCCGGCCTGGATCCCCTGGATGCCGTCCGCGGCGCCGACACCATCGTCGACTTCATCCACGGTGTGGTCCTGGCCGAAGCCGCGGCAAGCACCTCGAGTCAGGCAGCCACCACCGCCTTCGACGAGGCGTTGGCCGCCCTCCCACCCGACCGGATCCCCACCCAGCTCCGCCTCCGGGCCGCCACCCAGAACCAGCCCCGCGACAGCTTCACCTTCGGCCTGAACCTCATCCTCACCGGACTGGAGGCCCACACCACCTGAACAAACACCCCTATGCGTCTCCCCCACAAACAAGCCGCCCGGCTGGTCGACCGCATCTCGCCGCCGCCTGGCCCTGGCCAGCTGAGCGGAGCGTGGTGAC